>DATAIH010000176.1:0-47646 GCA_036262755.1 Candidatus Acidiferrum sp. | reverse complement strand
ATCGGTCAGGGAATCCGTGGAGGTGCGCGATCGCGGCCCTTCCCTCGCGAGCCAGCCCATCGAGACCACCAGCAGCACCATCAAGACCGTCATCACCTCATCCGACCTTGACGAGGTGCCGCTTTCCGCGCGCAGCTTCGCCAACATTTCTTATCTCGCTCCCTTTACCGCGCCGGTCGAGCCTTCCGATCCGACCAAGGCCCGCATCACCGCGGTCTCTTTTGGCGGAAGCTCCGGGTTGAACGCCGACCTCTCGGTCGACGGGGGCGACAACAACGACGACTACATCGGCGGCTTCTTGCAGAATTTCTCGCCGGAGGCAGTCGAGGAGTTCGTCGTCCGAACCTCGCAGTTCGGTGCCGACACTTCCCGGACCAACGGTGGAAGCGTGATTATCTCGACGCGCCGCGGGACAGATGATTGGCACGGCAGCGCTTCCTTCTACTACCGCGGCAGCGGCTTGAACGCGCGAAACGCGCTCGACAATCCCGCGCCGAATCCCAAGCAGCCGTTTTCGCGCCAAAACGGAGTCGGCACGCTTGGCGGGCCCCTTAAAGCTCGGAAGCTGTGGTTCTTCACTGCTTACGAGTACATCGACGAGAACGCCAGCGCGGCCTACAGCGCGAAATCGCTTTCCGAATTCAACGCGCTGGCCCAATTGGCTGCGGCGGGGGATCTGCCCAACGTTTCTTCCATCGGCGCGGTTCCATCCTCCGTTCCCATCCCTTTTCGCGATACTCTTTTTTCCACGCGGGTCGATTGGATCGAATCCTCACGCTCGCAATGGTTCGCGCGCGGCTCGCTCGACCGCAACGATACAAAGAACGATCTATTGCAACAGGGGGCCTTGCCGTCTACGGGCGCGACGACCACATCGAACTACTACAACGTCCTGGTGAACAACGAGTTTCAATTTTCGCCTTCCTGGCTCGCTACGCTCACTCTGGAAGCCAGCGGCTTCCATCACACCAAATTACGGAATTCCGAGATTGGCGAGGCCTTCAATTTTCCCTTCACCCTGAGCTTCCTCACGACTTCCGGCCTCGAAACGTTCGGCGACAATCAGTTTGCCACGGCCATAACCGCCTTCCCCATCGAGCGCGACCAGCAGAAATACCAATTCCGCTACGACGTCTCGCGAGCCGCGGGGCGTCACGCAGTGCGCTTTGGGGCGAACCTCATCCACGAGCCGGTTCTTCGCGGCGAGCTCACCGGCAACCATGAGACGGTTTTCACTTACCCGCAAGACCCGAGTTTCTACGTTGCGAATCCGGGCGTTCTTCGGACCTGCACGTCTTCGAATCCCGATCCGAATTGTCCGGGGGTCGCTACGACCGGACCGTCGGACGGTTCCTTCTCGCAAAGCATCCGGCGCCTCGGGCTGTATGCGGAAGATTCATGGCGCGTCACTCCATCGGTTACTTTGAATGCGGGCTTGCGTTACGACACGACCTTTGGATTGTTTATCGCCTCCGGCCACGACCAAAGCGTAAATCCAGCGCTCGCGGGCAATGGCGTGGTTTCCGGCATCCCGCACGATTACCGCAAAGCGATAGCGCCGCGCTTAGGCGCTGCGTTCGCGCCGCGTGGATCCGTCGCAACTGTCCTGCGCGCGGGAGTCGGAATGTATTACAACGATCTGGCGCAGAACGGCTGGGTGGACGCGTTCACTGCGGTCAACAAATTCAATCTCGCCAACGGCACGAGCCCGCCGGCGCTGATCGACCCGAACTACCGCACGCCGTACGCACTCATGGCCAGCGCGGCCTACGAGCACGCTTTCCGAAATAATTGGCGGTTGAGCCTTAGTTACGAGCATCAGCAAGGAGTGCATCAGTATCGGCGCTACGAGTATCCGGGTTTTTCCCTTTTTCGCAGTGATAACCGCTCCATCTACAACGGCTTGGCCGTGCAGGTGCAACACAGCTTCGCCCGCCGCTTCGAATTGACGGCCAATTACGTTCTTGCGCACGCGACCACCTGGGGCGCCACCGTCGGCGAGCTGTTCGATTACGTCAACGGTGTTTCGAACGTTCGCGATCCCTTCGGTCCGGGAGACCACGGTCCTTCCGGCGAAGACATCCGCCATCGCTTCGTGGTGGTTGGCGTCTTGCAACTTCCCTGGAAACTCGAGGTGTCCACCCTGGGACAATTCGAGAGTGCTCGCCCGTACACGATGACCACTCCTTTTGATGTGAACGGCGACGGGGTGGCGAACGACCGTGCGGTGGTAAATGGCGTGCAAACGACGCTCGATGAGTTCCGCGGTGCGCCTTTCTGTCAGGCGGATCTGCGCATCAGCCGCAACATTGTTCTCGGCGAGCGCGCCATTCTCCGGCCGTTCGCGGAATTTTTCAATGTTTTCAACCGGCTGAATCCAGGCAACAACTACGTCCCGGATATCTCAGCGTTGCCGACGCCGGTAAACAATCTTGCCAACGCTACCGCGTTTTGCCTCGACGCCGCCTGCACCCAGACGAAACCCATCACCGGCCTGAACCAACTGCGCGTTCCGGCGGGTGCTCTGGGTGATTTCTTCGGCCCGGGCACAACCGTAGGCATTCCTTTCGCCGCGCAGGTGGGCCTAAAGCTCAGCTTTTGATAAGACCGCGTCCCGGCGAGATTTCGAACGCGGCATCGACTTTCACACGTACCAGTCGATGGTCCAAACGGCCGCATCTCTAGAAACCATGGCCGTTTCGGACGTGGAGCCCTGAGTTGCCTGGAGCGGTTCAATGAATCAATAGCCACCTAGCTTCTTCCCAAGAGGCGACAAGCATGCTTTGAAACAGCGGAGGACGTGTAGTAGGCTCGCCGGCGAGCCGGGGGGGGACATGAGGATCTGTTCGGGAGTGGTTTTGAGTGCGGTGGGTTGCGTCGGGTTTTTCTTGTTTTCTTCAGATGCGCTAGCGGCTCAAAAATTCGAGATCTCGTTTCCGGCCGCCGTGCACGCGGGGCCAATTACGGGTCGGGCATTTGTGGTGATTACCAAGACCGATACGCCGGAGCCGCGGCTCCTGGCGGGCAGCTGGGGAGATTCGGGGCCGCTTTTTGGCGTGGACGTAAATAAGCTCGAACCGGAGCAAGCCGCGGTGATTGAGGAGAGCACATTTGGAGCGCCGGTGCACAGTTTACGCGACATTCCGCCGGGCGATTATTTCGTGCAGGCGATTTTGAATATTTATACGGAGTTTCATCGCGCGGACGGACATACCGTCTGGCTGCACATGGACCAGTGGGAGGGGCAGCACTTCAACCGGTCACCGGGAAATCTGTACAGCGAGGTGCAGAAAGTACACCTGGATCCCGCGGCCGGATACAACATCAAGCTGAGTCTGACAAAGGCAATTCCGCCGGTCGCGGTGCCGCCAGACACGCCGTGGGTGAAGCACATCAAGATTCAGAGCGAAATGCTGACGAAATTCTGGGGGCACCCGATGTATATCGGTGCGATTGTGCTGCTGCCGAAAGGTTATGACGAGCATCCCAACGCGCACTATCCGGTGATTTATGAGCAAAGCCATTTCAGCCTTCGGCCGCCCTTGGGATTCTCGACCGAGGACCGGCCAATTCCCCCGGAACTGCGGACGATGCTAACGAACCTGAACCGCGAGACGGGATATGCGGTTTACCAGGCGTGGAATTCGGAGAATTTTCCGCGGATGATCGCGGTAACGTTTCAGCATCCGACGCCATATTACGACGACTCCTACGCAGTCAACTCGGTGAACAACGGGCCGTATGGAGATGCGCTGGTGAAAGAGATGATTCCGTATCTCGAAGCACGCTTTCGGATGATACCGAAACCGTATGCGCGCGTGCTGACCGGAGGATCGACCGGGGGATGGGAGTCCTTGGCCGCGCAAGTGTTTTACCCCGATTTTTTTGGCGGGACGTGGACGCTGTATCCCGACCCGATCGACTTTCGCTCGTACGGGACGGTGAACGCCTACGAGGATGACAACGCTTTTTTCGAGCCGAAGCACACCTGGGTGCAGGTGCCGCGGTCGATCATGCGGACAGCGGAAGGACAGGACGAGATTACGGTCGAGCAGTTCAGCGAGCAAGAGGCGGTGCTCGGCAGCCACGGGAGGTCGGGGGAGCAAATTGAGATTTGGGACGCCGCGTACGGCCCGCTTGGCGACGATGGGTATCCGAAACCGCTGTGGAACAAGAGAACGGGAAAGATTGATCCTAGCGTGGCAATTTACATGCGCGACCACGGCTACGACCTGAGCTACAACGTGAAGACCAATTGGGCAACACTGGGGCCGAAGCTGAAAGGCAAGATTCATATCTACGTCGGAGACATGGACAATTTTTATTTGAATTTGGCAGTGTACAAATTCGAGGAGATGACCAAGGATCTGCAAAATCCTAAATGCGAATGCGAGTTTGCTTATGGAAGGCCGATGAAGGGACATGGCTGGCAGCCGATGACCACTGCGAATTTGGTGCGGCGAATGGCAGAGCATGTGGAGAAGAACGCGGGCGGAGAGGACGTGAAGCAGTGGCATTACTGAAGCGAAGGAACGAAGGAATGAAATCCTGAGGTACAGGCCGAGCGGGGACTAAAACCCCCGCGCTCAGGCTGTGCCTTTGCCAGTAGATGGTCGGAGTCTGGTGCCGCCGGAGTTCCAGGCGGGCGGGTCACTTGCGGGGAAAGACTCCAAAGAAGCTTCTTCCACGATGTCGGGCACTTCTTCTTGCGGGGGAACCTCTCCGGTTTCACTCCGAGGTCTCGGGCTCTCTCGAACCTTTTTCGTCACAGCGGCTTTATTGTACCGCACGGGGGCCGCTGCCGGGGCATGAGCCATCTTCCTCCTGCCGGTGCACTCCCTTGCCTTGGCTGATATTCTAGAGAGGCGGATAAGGAATCGGCGTGAGTCATGTTTGAGAACCTGACAGAGAAACTGCAACGCGCCTTCAAAAACCTGCGCGGGCAGGGCAAGCTCAGCGAGGAGCATCTCGACGCGGCCCTAACGGAGATCCGCGATGCGCTCCTTGAAGGCGACGTCAACGTGGGTGTGGCCGACGAGCTGCTCACCAACATCCGCAAAAGAGCCATCGGCAGCGAAGTGATGCTGCAACTCTCTCCCGACCAGCAGGTCGTCAAAGTTGTCCGCGATGAACTGTCTACCCTGCTCGGTAAGCACGCGAAGCCGCTGTTTGCTTCGAAGCCTCCATCGGTGTGGATGATCGTTGGCCTGCAAGGCTCCGGCAAAACGACCACGACCGGCAAACTCGCCAAATGGCTTGCGCAACATGGCCACCGGCCCATCGTCGTGTCCACCGACGTTTACCGACCTGCCGCGCGGGAACAACTGACTCAGGTGGCCAAGGCGATTGGCGCGGCGATCTGGCCCGGCACCGGCACCGACAAACCACTCGAAATCGTCAAGGGAGCCATCAAGGAGGCGAAACTTTCCGCGAGCGACGTCGTCCTCGTGGACACCGCGGGGCGCCTACACATTGACGACCAGCTGATGAGTGAGCTGAGCATGCTCAAGAAGGAACTGCAGCCCAGTGAGATCCTGTTCATCGCGGATGCCATGATCGGCCAGGATGCGGTGCGGTCGGCGGGCGAATTTCACAAGCGGTTGGGCCTTACCGGAGTGATTCTGACCAAGCTCGACGGCGACGCACGTGGCGGCGCGGCGCTGAGCATCAGCAAAGTTTCAGGCGCGCCGGTGAAGTTCGTGGGCCTCGGCGAGAAATATGACGCGCTGGAAGGATTTTATCCCGAGCGAATCGTCTCCCGCGTTCTCGGCATGGGCGACATCCTGTCGCTCATCGAGCGCGCCGAGCAAGCGGTGGATCGGAAAGCCGCTGAGGAGCTAGAACGCAAGCTGCGCAAATCGGAATTCACGCTTGAGGATTTTCGCGACCAGCTCCGCCAAGTACGCAAGATGGGACCGCTCGAACAGATTATGGACATGCTGCCAAAGATGGGGCCGCTCGCGAATTTGCCAAAGAATGCAAGCGTGGACGAGAAAAAGCTCAAGCAGGTGGAGGCCATCATAAACTCGATGACCAATGAAGAGCGGCGCGATCACAATGTCATCGACGGCAGACGGAGGAAGCGCATTGCCAAGGGCAGCGGCACCACGGTGCAGGACGTTAACATCGTCCTAAAGCAGTACCTCCAAATGCGCACGATGATGAAGCAGTACGGCGCCATGGCCTTACGCGGCAAAATGAAAGGCCTCGGCAAACTCTCGGACTTGTCCTGACAGTTTAGCTGCACTAAAGAAACTTCGCCGGCCGTGTGGGAGCGGCTCAACGTTTCGCGGGCAAAAACAGGTCTGCGGCGTGTAGTGATAGCTTTTCAGGGTCGAGGTCGGTACGGTTCGACAGAATGATGATGGTGAGGTTTTCCCCGAGAAAGCGCTCAATCACGGTGCGAAAGCCCATCGTCGAGCCGGTGTGCCACATGCGGGCATGACCGTTGTAAGGATCGAGGAACCAGCCAAAGCCGTAGGAAACGGGTTTGCCCGGATGAAGATTGTCGCCATTGGGTTGTGTGGGCCAATGCGGCTCGGAACCATCGTTGAGTTTCACCGGCGTTAACGCGGGCCGCATCTCCTTTTCGCTGAGCAGTGTGTGATTGCGCAGCGCGTCGTCCCACTTCGCAAGGTCTTCGAGATTCGAGTAGATGCCGCCGTCGCCAAGCGTTGCCGAAGTTGAACTTTGATCGGTTTCCTTAAACAAGTCATTCTCTTTGGAATGGCCGAAAGCGCGATTCGCAACTTCGTTCTTTCCTTTTTGATAGACGATCGTGTGGTTCATCTTGAGTGGAGCGAAGATGCGCTCGTGAAGGAATTCTCCGTAAGTTTTTCCCGAGGTCTTGGCGACGATAAGACCGAGCACGACATAGCCGGAATTGCTGTAGGACCAACTCGTGCCGGGCACAAACTTCCCGGATTGTTCGGTCTGCAACAACTTTAAGACCTCGTCGTCCTGAATCTGTTTTTCCGGAGACCACAGCGAGCCACTCGCTTTTTCCATCAACTCTTCGTAATCCGGCAAACCGGAAACGTGATTCAGAAGGTTACGCACGGTGATCGTTTTTCCATAATCCGGAAAATCCGGAAAGACTTCGGTAAGCGATTCGTCGTAGCGCAGTTTTCCGTCGTGCACCAGAAGCATGCTGGCCATAGCGGTAAATTGCTTGGTAAAGGAAGCCAGGCGGAAATTCGTGCGCGCGTCGACTCTGACTTTCGAGCGCAGATCACCTACGCCGTAGCCGCGCTCGAATACGGTCTTGCCATTCTGGCGCACCAGTACGGCGAGCCCCGGCGCGTCCGGAGAAGTCACCGCCGAAAAAAGCTCATCTAGTTTCTTCTCGACAGACGCTGGAGAGGTTTGCTCTCCGAAAGCACCGGCTACACCTAAGGCGGAGAGAACTAAAACCGAGCCAAGGAAAACGCGATTCACCGAGCCTCCTAGTGTGTGCGTTGAAGAATATCACGCGAGCGGCTTGGCTCCGTCATTTGCGTTGACGGATTGCCCGCATTTGACATTTCGCAATTTTACGGTGCGCAGCGCCTCGAGCACTCTCTCCTTCTGTCCTTGACCTTGCAGGACGCGTTCTTCCTCCGCACTACGCACGGCTCGCTTGTGAGGCGCAGGGGCACCGCGATGAAAACTACAACGAGAATCTTGCTTGTCGTCCCGGTTTCCATGCTCTTTGTAACATCGCGCAACATTTTGTGCACGACCTGGCAACTTTCAAGGGCTAACTTGGCTCCATTAGTGCAACTTTCGCCCTCGACGTTTACCCGTCAGGCGAGTTAGAGTTTAGCGACCAACCCGCTGGGCAGTGTCCACGGCCGAAACCACAAAGGCCGGAACTGAGGAACATCGATGATTTTAGGCGAAAGGCTCCGCAATGTACGGGAACAGAAGGAATTGTCGCAAGGTGACGTGGAAAAACGCTCAGGCCTTTTGCGCTGCTACATTTCCCGCGTGGAAAATGGGCATACCGTGCCGGCGGTCGAAACGCTGGAAAAGCTCGCGCGCGCCTTGGAAGTGCCGATGTATGAGCTGTTGTATGAGGGGGAAGAACCCCCGAAGCCCCAGCTGCCCGGGGGAAAGGCAGGCCAGAAGTTGTGGGGTTCCTCGGGAAAAGATGCGAGGTATTTGAGGAAGCTGCAACAATGCCTGGCCCGCATGAGCGAGGTCGACAGGAGTCTCCTTCTATTCACCGTCGGAAAGATGAGCAAGTCCAAGAAGCGCGAGAAGACTCAATGAACTCGAAACGAGATCTCCTCCCTCGACGCTCCATGGGGTTTGAAGAGAATCAGTCGCGCCACGCCTGGAACCCTTCGATTTGCCCGATCCTATCGCAAGATTGCATGGCCTCACCCGCGATTCGCGGTTTCGATTGCGACCGCAATCTGTTCTCGCAGGGGGGCTTAGATCTCCGGGATCCTGCAAGAGGGAAACCTCAGGAAGAGGAAAGCTATCGCAGAAGCAATATCGGTCCCGAGCCTGACGGGGTGAATCTGATGCCGCAAACCAGCCGCGCCTGATTGGTTCGTAGATTCGCGCTCCGGGGAAAGATTGGGCAAGTTCTCGGGCATCATCTCAGCTGCGCTCCATCGAAGCCAGGGATGAGACCCTGGTGGTCAACTACGCCCAGAGGAAGACCGTTGAGAACTCCGGAGAATTTCTTCCCGATTGGCAGCGAATCCTGGTTCCGTGAAATGGGAAGGGGAGAGTATGCCAAGCCCGACGCCCGTCTGTACGAGGTGTGTTACCTGCTCGACAAAATGAAAGACAAGACGAGATGAGGCCATGGATCGCAAATCATTGCTGTTTTTGGGAGTGATTTTATCGCTAGCGGCGGGAGCCAGTCCGCAATCGCAGGAGCCTGTGGCTAATACCATTCACGTGGAAATCGAAGGGCTCCGCAATGACCGAGGCCGATTGGCCTGCGCTTTGTATTCATCGAGTGACGGCTTTCCGAAGCAAGCAGATAAGGCGGTGGCACGTACCACCGTCTCAATTGCCGACAAGAAGGCAGTGTGCGAATTTTCCGGGATTGCGCCGGGGACATACGCGATCTCCGCCTTCCACGATGAGAATGGCAACGGCAAATTGGATACGAACTTTATGGGAATTCCGCGCGAGGGCGTGGGAGCGTCGAACGGTGCCAAGGGACACTTCGGACCGCCGAAATTCGATAAGGCCGCATTTCGGTTTCCCGGCGGGCGTTTGGAGCTGAAGATCACCATCACTTACCTGTAGGAGACCGGACATGCGCAAATACCAGATGTCCACACGTTCGTACCGCCTGATCGGAGGTCTGGCCGGCATCGTCGGCGTCATTCTGCTGGGGCTATCATTCGCCATCAACACAGGACCGCCGGAGAACCCCAGCAGAGCCGAGTTGATTAAGTTTGCTCAGGAAAACTATGCTCATATCCTCTGGGGAGCGTGGATGCAAGCCGTAGGCCCCGTGCTCATTGTCCTTTTCGCTTTGTGCTTGGTACATCTAGCTGGAGCGGCCGAGCACTTGGCGGGCTGGATGACCTTGTTCGGCGCGACGGTGCTGATGACCGTTAGCCTCATCGAGATTACATTCTATATGAGTGCGTTGCACGCTGATCCCGAGGTCCTGCCGTTCATCAGCCTGAAGCTCATTTCGGCGGTACAACACCTTTACTTTATGATTGCCGCTCCTGCGCTCTTTTTTCCGCTGGGCATCGTCCTTCTGGGCTCACCGGTACTCCCGCGATTGTTTGGATATCTGGCGCTCCTGCTAGCAGTCGTATTTGAATCCTTAGGAGTGATCTTTCTGCTCACCCTTACGCTGCCTGCAGCGGTTACCGCCGTTGCTGGCGTTCAGGCACTCTGGTGGTTGGCAGCCGCAATCACGCTTGTCGTTCAAAGCAGGAAATTGCATGACCGCAGATTGGAACCGGCCTCTTGATGCGGACTTGAATCTTGCCCAAACAAATGTTGCTCGAGCAAATCGCCGCTAAACGCGCTTTTGTTGATATTCCAGGCGTGCGGCTGGCCTACGAGACAGCCGGTCGAGGCGCGCACGTTGTCTTCTAGTTTGGGAAGACGGCCAGGGAAAAGTGTGGGTGTCCTACAACCGCCCTGAATACTTAAAGGAGCGGCACGACCTGCCACAGGACTTGCTGCAAAATATAGCCTTCGTGGAAAACCTGGCAGCTTATGCCACGGAGTAAGGCTACCCGACGGTCCGAGTTCCGGTCGTTTGTTGAGTGATCTGGCGAAGTGGCTGTTCATGCCGTGGCAGGGCATCGACGTCCGTCCCCACGGGCATGCTGTCACGCCGAGAGTCCTTGAAGTGCCGGCCGCTTGTGAGCCCAGGGGTGGGCGCCTTCAAACGCTGCTGCAGCGCGAAGAACGGTTGCATCTGCGAATCGTCTTCCGACAATCTGCAATCCGACAGGAAGCCCGTTTCTCGTAAAACCGCAGGGGACCGTTGCCGCGGGCTGCCCAGTGAGGTTCCAAGGATAAGTAAAAGGCAGCCAGTCGGGAAAGGGCGGGAGTGGGCCGGACGTGCCAGTCCTTCCCTCTGGAGCGCCCCTGCCTGCAGCGAACGCAGGTACTGGCAAAGTGGGCGAGAGCAACAATTCAAACCGTTCAAAGAACTCTCGTGTCGTGTGCCAGAGCGCCGACCGTCTGGCTAGAGCTTCGCCGAAGTCGCTTGGACCGAAACGCAAAGCTCTCTCGATAAGCGTCACTAAGTCAGGGTCCATCCTTGATCCCCATTCCGCTAGCAATGCTTGAAAGCGCAGAGCGTAGCTCATGGTCCAGAGTACTGCGAAGGGCCTATGGTGGCTCACGAATCCTGGGTCCGCTACTTCCACATGACAGCCCAGGGTTTTCTCGAAAGACCGCGCCGCAGCTTCCGTGATGCTGGCCACTTCATGGTCAACCTCGGCATAGCCGAGTGTGGGGCTCCATGCCACACGAAACCCGCGAATTCCCCCCTCACAAGCGGCGAGATAGTCGGTCGAATCGGCGAGGAGCGATAGAAGGTCTCGCTCATCCGGCCCCGCAATCACGCTAAGGAGCAGCGCGGCGTCGCGAACCGTCCGTGTCATCGGGCCAACATGGGAGAGGAAAGGAACTGGATTCGGGGGATATACGGCAACACGACCATAAGATGGTTTCAACCCGAAGATTCCATTGAACGAAGCGGGGATACGGATCGAGCCAGCTCCGTCGGTCCCCAGTGCGAGCGGCCCAAGGCCGACCGCGATGGCAGCACCTGCTCCACCAGAAGAGCCGCCCGCAGTTTTGCCGGTGTTCCAAGGATTTCGCGTAATTCCCGTGAGTGGGCTATCCGTGACAGCCTTGAATCCAAACTCGGGGGTGGTTGTCTTTCCAATGAGAATCGCACCCGCCGCAAGGACTTTTGCTACCGCTGGAGCATTCTCGCCGGGTACGTAGTTCTCGCGCGTGCGCGACCCCGACATCGTGCGTACGCCGAGAGTGAAGAGTAAATCCTTGATGGAAACGGGGATGCCGTGAAGAACCCCCAGCCGATTACCTCGCATGACCGCGGTCTCGGCTTCCCTGGCTGCCCTGACAGCTTCTTCTTCTGTAAGGGTACAAAATGCATTTATTCGACCGTTGGTTTCGTGGACGCGCGCAAAGACAGCCCGGAGGAGTTCCACCGGCGACAGGTTCTTTGCGCGAATGGCCGCGGCGAGTTCTGTGGCTGAGAGGTAGCAGAGGTCCTGGTCCAGCATGGTCACGGATCAATTCTATGCATGAGGAGGCACGAACCAAACTAAATTGCCGCCAGTACCGCGCGCAAGGCAGCCTCGCAAATGACGGAAGCGGCGTTAGAAGCCTAAAAGCTGTGACCAAAACAGATGCATATACATCTAATGGGCGGGAAGAGAAAAACAAGCGGAAGGAGTTTCCGTATGAAAACCGCCATCTATTCGCTCTCGGCCGTGTTGCTGGCTGGCGCGGTTGCTGTCCTTTACAAAACGACTGCTGCGCCAGATCGCGCGTTCAGCTCCGCTGCCGTTTCTCATCGCCCAGAACTTGAGTACTGGAAGGCTGTAAACCGTGTGGCGCCGCCGCAGGATCCTCAGTTGCTCTTCCTGCTTATGGCCGAATACGACAACGCGAACCTCCAGAGCGAAGGCGTGGAGTTTTTCTCGGGGCGCCTGAAGGAATTCGGGCCACGTCTGAGCGACGTTCAAAAAGGGCTGTACCTGAGCGCTATCGGATTGTTGCGCGCTCAGAATGCCTCCTCGGTCCCGTTGTTGCGTCGAATTGGCTACGTGAAAGATACCGTCGCAATCCTGGGGCAAGCCAAGCAGCTTTCCGGCGGGCAAGTATTCGTGGTGAACTGGATCGCCGGTGTCGTCTACGCCCAGCTCCCAAGCCGCTTTCACCAGAAGGAGGCGGCACGACGCGAGCTGGCCTGGTGCGTGGAAAACGCAGAAAAGGCGCCTCATGCCGGGTGGTTGCGCGAGGTCTACTATCAACAGGCAAGACTCGCTCTCCTGGACGGAGATCAAACCAAGGCGCAAGACGCTTTACGCCGCAGCGGCTACAAAGACTTCAATCGGCCTGTGGGGTTCAATACTGCTTTTTCGGAGGACGCAGCAACTGGCCACGCTTTTGCTCCCCGGCGTATAGCCGAGATCGTGCCGGGCCGTGTCTACGCGCTCTCCGGCTTTGAGTTCACCGAGTATTACTTCGTGGTCTCCGAGGACCGCCGCGAACTGATCGCCATCGATGCGGGCACTCGTCCGGACTCTGCCAAAGCCGCCTACGAAGCGTTGCAAGCGCACGCGCCCGGCCTGCCGGAATTGACCACGGTCTTTATCACTCACTCCCACTGGGATCACATCGGCGGAAATACCTATTTCCGCGCTCTGAATCCAAACGTGCGCTTCTACGCCAGGAGCAACTACCACGAAGAGAGTACCCGCGTGCTCGCTTCGAATTTCGACAAAATCTTCTTCGGTGAGCGCTTCAACCGCGAGGACGTAAGCAGCTTCAAGCCAGACATCACGATCGACCGACGGACTGACCTCAAGATTGGAGGCACACGCATCGAGCTCATTCCCGTTCAGGGAGGAGAAACGCATGATGCCATGTTCATTCACGTGCCGGATCTGGGCGTGATGTTTGTCGGCGATTTCATCATGCCGTACCTCGGTGCGCCATTCGTGGAGGAAGGAGACTTGCAAGGGCTCTTGGACGCGATCGACATCGTAGTGCAAAAGAATCCGCGGTATCTGCTCCATGGCCACGAGCCGCTCACGCGGAATTTCACGTCTCCTGCCTTGCTAGCGGAGCTCAAACCCGACCTGGCATGGCTGTGCGAGCAGGTCCTGATCGCCATCCGCCGCGGCGACGAGCGGGGCGCAATATACCAGGCCAACCTCGTTCCTCCGGGGCTGCTCAACGGCCGGCCTGACGTGTATCTGCCTTATCTGATTTTGCGCGAACACCTCATCGACCGCCTGTACGATCAGAACGTCGGGTATTGGCAGCCAAACCTCGAAGGGGTCGACCATCTCACTCGCGCCGACCACGCAGAGTTGTTGGTCGATTACCTCGGCGTGTCGGAACGGCAGCTCGTCAAGGCCGTGGAACATTTGGTCGCGGACGGCAAATACGAGCAGGCGGCCTCTCTGTTGGAATCCACCGGAGACAGGTTCGATCACAGCCCGGCTGTGGCCAGTGCCAGGCGCCTCGTCTATCTGAAGCTGATGGAAGAGCACCAGAATACCGACCCGTTTGAATTCATCGTTTATTCCGCCAAAATCGGCGAACAAACGCCGCAGTTGGCCTTGCCCAAATGACGCACCCTGACCGAGTCGCAGTCCTTCGTGGCAACTGCGCATAAGGACCCTGTCGCCGACAACGGCGAGTCGGAGCACACCGAGCCTTCACTTTCGGGCCTACGCGGCTGCGGCGTCCGTGACCTCCGCCAACAGTCCGCGCATCTGTGTCCAGCCCGGCTCACCCAATCCTTCGCGTAAGCGCCGTTGCGCTCGTTGCCAGTAGGGCTCGGATTGCATGAGTTTCTCCCGGCCTGAAGGCGTGAGGCGCAGAAATTTCTGTCGCCGGTCTTCTCCTGCCTTTACGCCGATCCAGCCGCGCTTGGTCAAAAGTCTCAGCATGCGCGTGAGGCTCGTCGAGTCGAGTGCGAGCAGCTTACCCAAATTCCCCTGAGTGATTTCCCCGGCGAGGTTCAAGGCCATAAGCAAGGTGAATTGCGTCAACTCAAGCTTGGTCGGGCGAAGCTCGCGGTTGTACATCCTGGTGACGGCGCGGGCGGCGCGGCGGAGGTTTGCGCAAGCGCAAGGCAGCACCGGAATCGATGGGTTCGGTTGCGTAGTCATCTTGTCCCTCACGAAATATGCATATACATGTAAGCTTGTGTCAAGACCTATGCCTGCCGGAGTAGAGAGGATCTTGCAGCGGCGGTATGGAAACACGTGCGGTCCTGGTTGAGGCCGGACTGCTCACAAAGCCTCAGGATGGGCGATACCGGTGGCGTCGCATTAGCCATGAGGCAATCGACCGGGCTTCGAGAACGATCAGAGGATGTACGGCTCGACCGCGAAAGTCTGCGCTCGGACGCGGGTAAGACCGTGGATGATCAGGCTCCCTCAAGGCCAGGCAACAGAATAATGTCTGCTTTTGGACTCATCCAAACGTCTTAACACATGGACATGTTCATTGGGCACTTTGCCGTGGGATTTGCGGCCAAGAAATTTGCGCCGCGCGCCTCACTAGCCATCTTGCTGGCAGCGCCGCTATTGCCCGACCTCTTGTGGCCACCGTTATTGCTGCTGGGCTGGGAGCGAGTACGAATTGATCCCGGCAATACGAAGTTCACCCCTCTTGATCTCACGTATTATCCTTGGTCGCACAGTCTGCTGCTGTGTTTTATCTGGGCCACCGGGTTTGCCCTTCTATATGATCGAATTACTCACTATCGTCGAGGCACGCTGGCCATTTGGATCGGCGTGATGAGCCATTGGATTCTCGACTGGATCACGCATCGCCCCGATATGCCACTCTACCCCGGAGGACCACGCTTGGGGCTGGGTCTCTGGAACTCCATCGCCGCGACAATGATAGTGGAGATTACGATGTTTGCTGCCGGAGTGTGGCTTTATGCGGTCGCCACACGCGCCCGAGATCGTATTGGGCGGTATGCATTTCTCGGCTACCTCGCGCTGTTGTTGGTCGCGTATCTCAGTGATCGCTTCAGCGCTCCGCCGACTTCTTCAGAGGAGATCGCTTGGACTGGCCTTATTGCCGAAGTAATCCTTCTGTTGTGGGCGTGGTGGTTTGATCGTCACCGGGTTAGCCGAGAGGCAGTGTAGCAGGGCGGAGAGTCCGGCCCTGATAGGCCAGCGCCCCAATCTGTAGACGAGAAACTGCGAGGAGTAATGGACGCTGCAAAACAACTGGCACCGACGAGGCGCACGCCTGTGGAAGGGAGGAGGCAACTTGCGGGAGTCGCGGGTTTGTGCGGGGCGCTCCTGTTCTTTGCCGGGGACATGCTCTTCTATGGCCACGTGGGTTCCGCTGCGGGATTTCGCGAAGGGCTCATTGCCACGGTCAGGACCGCTTCGTTGGCGCGCCTTTACGCGGGAGGCTTGGTAGGGCCCGTGGCGGCGTGCTTGTGCATCGTGGGATTTTGGCATGTGTACTCGAATGTGCGACCTTCGCAGGAACGAATCGGCCGGTTCATGCTGGTGGCTTTTGCGGTGCTAATGGTCTTTGGGAGCGCGATCCACACGCTTTGGACGACCAGAGGATTGGCGCTGAAGTATTGTCATGGCCATGTGGATTCGGGTTGTCGAGCGCTGGTTCAGGCAGTGAACGCGTATTGGGATCTCGCGTACAACATTGGAGCAATTCCCGGCTACGTTGGGGCCCTTGTGCTACTTGGGCTCGTGCTTCTAGGAAAGACGTGGTACCCGAGATGGACGGCGTTGGCGAACCCTGCCGTACTTATGTTGCTCTCGCCGCTCGTTGACAGGACGCCTGCGCCGTTTGGCGCGGTGTTGTCGGGTGGATTCACGAACCTTTCGATCGCGGTGTTTTTCCTGGTTTCGCTCTGCACCACGTGGATGCGGCCGGAGGATTCGGCACAAAATCTGGCGTCTTCGTGAAGGTGCGGCCGCTGACCCAAGCTTTGCAAATCTACCCTGGCGGCTCAAAACCGAGGAGAAGCGGCTGATAAGCGATACCTCGGTGGGCGAAACGGCTCCGCATCCGACAGAATACGGTTTCGGTCCAGTGCGGGCAGTTGCTTGCTTCTCATGAGCGGCACCACTTTAAGAATATGGGACATCTAACGTCTGAGCAGGAGCAGGTTTTTGAAAGAAAGTTGTCCGCCGCGGCGGTCCTCGAGCGTTATGAGATTAGAAGTACCAAACTAAAGGAGGATGACCATGAGCGAGTTTGTATTTCTTTATCGCGGTGGCGAGGCTGGCAGGTCCCCTGAAAGAGCCCAGCAATCGATGCAGAAGTGGATGGCCTGGTTCAAGGAGCTTGGTCAGAACGGTCACGTGAAGGACCAAGGCCAACCCCTCGAACGTACCGGCAGGCTAGTGAAAGGCAAGCAGAAGACCGTGACAGACGGGCCATTTCCCGAGGCGAAAGACCTTGTCGGAGGGTACACGCTGATCGAGGCGCGGGATCTGGCGCAGGCGGTTGAACTTTCAAAAGGCTGCCCGATCCTCGATGTCGACGGCGCGGTGGAAGTGCGTCCAGTCATGAAGCTGAACATGTGATGGAACCGAGCGATCATCTGTTCCGGCGCGAAGCGGGGCGCATGGTCGCCGCGTTGACGCGCATCTTTGGAGTCCACAACCTCGCGCTGGCAGAAGACGTCGTGCAAGACGCCTTCTGCCGCGCCTTAGAGGTGTGGAGATTCCGCGGAGTGCCGGAGAACCCCTCGGCGTGGCTGATGGCCACTGCCAAGAACCGCGCGCTCGACGTTCTACGACGACAGCGCACGGCCCGAACGTTTGCGCCCGAACTGGGGCGCTTGCTCGATAGCGAATGGACGCTTGCGCCAACCGTCGAGGAGCTTTTTGGGGCACATGCCATCAAAGACGGACAGCTTCGCATGATGTTTTCTTGCTGCCATCCCCGCCTCCCCGGGGAGGCCCAGGTCGCGCTCATGCTCCACATCTTGTGCGGTTTCAGTGTGGATGAGGTCGCCGCGGCGTTCGTTAGCAGCCACGACGCCATGGAGAAGCGCATTTCGCGGGCAAAGAAAGTATTGGCAGGATCGAGGAAGCTTTTCGATGTATTGAGCTCGGACGATCTTGCCCTGCGCCTTGTGGCCGTACAACGTGCGCTTTATCTTCTCTTCAACGAGGGCTACCACGGCGCGTCCTCCGAGTCGGCCGTGCGAGCGGATCTGTGCCAGGAAGCAATGCGTCTCACGAGACTTCTGCTCGACCATCCGCCCGCGGCCACGCCAGCAACTCGTGCTCTCTTTGCGCTCATGTGCCTACATGCAGCGCGTCTGCCTGCACGGATTGATGCCGCTGGTGACTTGCGATCGCTTTTCGAGCAGGATCGTTCACGATGGGATACAAATCTCATAGCCGAAGGACAGAGCCTGCTCGATCTGGCAGCGACCGGTCCGGAGTTAACCGAATATCACGTGGAGGCTGCGATCGCCTGGGTTCATACGACCGCCCACGGCGCTGAGGATACGGACTGGGAGATGATCGTTACGTTCTACGACAGGTTGATGGGCCTCCGCCCTTCGCCAGTCGTGGCGCTCAACCGCGCCATTGCCATAGGCCAACGAGATGGCCCGCAGCGCGGGATGGAAGAGATTCGCGCGATTGCTAATGCAGAGCGGCTCACCGCCTACCCTTTCTATTACGCCGCGCTGGCTGAATTTGAACTCCGGAGTGGCAGGCATGAGCGCGCGCGCGAACACTTCTTGACTGCGCTCAGGTTCGCCCGTAACCCCATGGAGCGGCGATTCATCGAACAGCGCGTTGGCGCATGCAAGGCTGGGACTCCCGTTGGCATGAGCCGTGCAGGGGAACATTAGAAAGGTCAAGACCTGGCCCGGCGCTAGATCTTCGAACGCGGCACCTATTCGGCGAGCGCCCGGACGAACTGCGAGCGCCTGAAGAGGTCCTTTCATGAAGGCTCAAAACGATGTTGGCTCGGTGCTAGTTTCCTCGCTGGCAAAGATCCCCGGAGTCGTCGTAAAGCGGAAACTGACGTCCGCAAATTTCACCGTAAGGAAAAAAGTGTTCGCCTTCACGAAAGGAGATGGGGTTGCCTTGAAGCTTCCTCCCGAAACCGTCAAGCGGCTCGTCGAAGTGGGTGCGGCTTCGATGCTGGTTATGGGGAAGAGGACTATGAAGGAGTGGATAGTTATCCGCCTCAAGAACCCCTCGGACGCCAAGAGGCAGTTAAGGTTGTTCAAGGAAGCCATAGCATTCGTTCCTCGAAGGCCTGCAAATCGTGAAGGTTCATCCTTTTTAAACCGGGAACGGCTGCGCATGTTCCCAATTGGATGCCGGTGCGTGCTAGCCCACATCGGTGCAAATTTTCCCCTGCTTCGGACGGCGAATGCGTGTTAAGAATTCTTCAGCTATCGCGTCTTAGATATTGAAGAGCCAGGAGGGGTGCTTGGCAGCCGCGATAGAAAACCTCATGGTGACCCAGGCGGCTACTGAGCTTGAGGCGGTTTTTCGGGCACATCACGCTCGTGTGCTCCACGCCGCTTACCGGGTAACCGGGAGCATGGCAGACGCCGAAGACGTGGCGCAGTCTGTCTTCTTGCGGCTGGCGCGCGGCGACATCGATCCTGGCCGCATCACCCATCTCGAAAGCTACCTGCAGCGCTGCACGGTCAACGCGGCATTGGATTTGCTGCGTGGGCGGCGCAATCGAGAGACAGTGCCGGTCGAGGTTGCGGACACGCTGAGCGCACCTTCGGCGCTGTCCCCTGAGCGAGCTCTTTCCTCTTCCGAGATTCGCGGTCAGCTCCGCCGTGCGCTTGCGGAATTGCATCCGCGCGTCGCGGAGATGTTCACCCTGCGCTATCTCGAAGGGCTCGACAACCGCGAAATCGCTCGCTTGATGGAAACGTCGCAAGCAGTCGTGGCGGTAACGCTGTTTCGGGCGCGCGCGCACTTAAAGAAGGGATTAGCTGGGTTCAGAAAGGGTGCTCCATGAAGATCTTTGATTTTTTTCGCTCCAAGCGAGACTCCCACCTTGACCAGGCCATCGCCCAGGTTCGTCAAGATCAGCCTGACGCAGAATGGCTTTCTGCTTCTGCCGAGCGGGTGTGGAAGCGGATCCAAGCAGGCGATGGAGACGTGGCGGCCGCCAAGCCCCTGCAGATGATCGAGGGTTGTGCCGATATTCGTGCCCTGCTTCCCGCGTTCCACAAACACGAATTGCAGCCTGCCCGTGCTTCCATCGTGGAAGACCATTTGCGCGAGTGCGTTTCTTGTCGCTCCGCCGTTTACGGGGGAGGGCTTGAAGCCGATGCCGCTGCGAAATGGCAGATAGAAACCCCAGCGTACGGTGCCCGTTGGACTCTCCCCCGGCCGTTCCTTGTTGCCGCGGCAGCGGCCATGCTCGTTGGCTTGGTGTGGGCGGGGGCTAGCTGGTATTTCGCCGGGATCCCGGGCTCCCGCGCGCTAATCGCATCCGTTGATGGCCAGATCTTTGCGGTGAGTGCGAAGAACATTCGCATGTTGAAACCCGGGGACGAAGTCGACAGCAAAGAATTCATTCGCACGGCCGCCGGATCGCACGCGACGGTGAAACTCCTGGATGGCTCTGATGTGGAAATGAATCAACGCGCCGAATTTGCCGTGAGCGCGACTCGCCGCGACACTACCATCGAGCTCAATCAAGGCAGCATCATCGTGCACGCCGCCAAACGCCACCGTGGCCACCTGTACGTGGGCGCCCCGGATTGCCGCGTGGCGGTTACGGGCACGATGTTTGCTGTTAATTCCGGCACCAAAGGCTCGCGCGTGACGGTGATTGAAGGCGAGGTGCACGTCACTCATTCGGGCCAGGAAAGCGTACTGCACTCTGGCGACCAACTCGCCACAACACAGGCTGTGGCGTTGGTTCCCGTGCGCGAAGAAATCGCCTGGAGTCATGATCTGGATCACGAACTGGCTCTGCTTGCGGAGTTCTCGAAGCTCAGGGAAAAGTTCGAGCAGATTCCCACGCCGTCGGCTCGTTATGAGAGCAAAATCCTCCCCTTGCTGCCTCAAGACACCATCATGTACGTCAGCATCCCCAATCTTGGCGAAGCGCTACGGCAGGCGAATCAGATCTTCCAGCAACAGTTGGTCGAAAGCCCGGTGCTTCAACAGTGGTGGGGGCAGGTGAATCGCTCTGCACAGCAAATCACCCCCCAAGAGCTGATCGCCCAAATCCCCGCGCTCAGCCAATTTTTGGGAGATGAAGTCGTAATTACGATGAGCAGCGGCTCCAGGAACGGCCCTGTCCTGCTCTCGGAAATTCGCCAGCCGGGACTCGAGGACTTTCTCCAGAACCATCTCGCGAGTGCGTTCACGCGCCATGACGGCGCGTCAGACCTGCACGTCGTGAATCCTCAATCCCTCGCGTCCTTACCGGATAGCATCCGTGGGATGGTCATGCTGGTGCGCCAGAACATGCTAATCGTCGGCGGCGACGCCAACGCCGTGCGCCAGATGAGCGCGCAAATCGATAACGGAACAAAACTGTTTGGCAGCACCGATTTTGCTCAGAGAATCCTGGGCATCTATAGCGGTGGCGCCGAGACATTGCTGGCCATCAATTTCGCGGCTATCGTGAACACTCCGCAGAACAGCAGCTCGAAGGCGTTTCAAACCAGCGGCTTCAACAACGCGAAATATCTGGTTGCGACGCGCGGCGCCACGCCAAATCACGGCGACAACCGGCTAACCTTGGAATTTGCCGGCGCGCGCCGCGGCATTCCCTCCTGGCTGGCAGAACCGGCTCCGATGGGTTCGCTTGACTATGTTTCCGCGAATGCCGGAGCGGCTTTCGCGGTCGTTGCGAAACAGCCTGCCTTGATGCTCGATGATCTGTTCAGCACGGTCAGCTCGTCCAGCTCCAACTTCAGCAATAATCTTGCGGAGATGAACACGGAGCTCGGTTTCGACCTCCGCGACGACCTCGCCAGCGCACTCGGCGGGGAAATGACCCTCGCGTTGGATGGGCCGCTGCTCCCGACTCCGTCTTGGAAGATAATCGTCGAAGTCAACAATCCGGGCGCGCTGCAACTGGTCATCGAAAAGTCGATCCAGCGCAGGGATCGAGAGGCGCAGGGGTCGAATGCACCCGGCGTCACACTAGAGCAGCAACAAATCGGAGGCCGGACCTTCTACACCATCCACCTGCTCGGCCCCGGACTGGCAACCGAGTGCGATTACACTTTTGCCGACGGCTACATGCTCCTGGCGCCTTCTCGCGCGCTGCTCTTGGCAGCCCTCAATACCCACTCTGACGGCTCCTCGCTCGCTCGCTCCGCTTCTTTTCGCTCGCTCCTGCCCAGCGACAACCAAGCGAACTTCTCGGGGATGCTGTATCAGAACCTGAGCCCCATCCTGAAGCCTCTCGCTTCCGAGGTCACTTCGCAGCAGTTCTCGTTGCTTCAACAGTTGGCCGCGGACTCGCAGCCGACCGCGATTTGTGCGTACGGGGAAACGGACCGTATCGAAGTAGCAACCAATGGCAAGCTCCTGGACCTGAATCCGGGTATGATGACTCTATTCCGCCTGCTCGGTCAGGCGGACCATGGAACTTCCTCGAAGCGCCATCCGTAGTAACTTTTGACCATGGCTCCGACAATAGAGCTCGACGGGCTCGAGGTGCAGCTCGGTGGGAGAACCATTCTCCGCAACCTGACGGGCGTTCTGAACAGCCGCGCCATAGGCCTGCTGGGCCCGAATGGCGCCGGGAAGTCCACGCTCATCAACACGCTTCTGGGCTTCCACCGGCCTTCCAAGGGCAGTGTTCGGGTACTTGGACTGGATAGCCGCAGAGACGGCAAGGCTCTGCGCGCGCTGGTCGGGTACATGCCGGAAACCGACGCGTTCATCGCTAAGATGTCCGGCGTTCGTTTCGTCCGCTATATGGCCGAACTCTCCGGTCTTCCTCCGGATCAGGCCATGGAACGTGCCCACGAAGCTTTTGTGTACGTCGGCCTGGGTGAGGCGCGCTATCGCCTGGTGGGAACGTATTCTCTCGGCATGAAGCAGTTGGCAAAGCTCGCTCAGGCCATCGCGCACGGACCTAAGCTGCTAATCCTCGACGAACCTACGAATGGCTTGGACCCGCCCGGTCGCAAGCGGCTCCTCGAACTTGTTTGCGAGATTCGCGAAGCCAGCGACATCTGCCTTTTGCTCTCGTCGCACCTTCTACGCGACGTCGAGGAAACTTGCGACCAAGTGCTGATTCTGCGAGATGGCCGCATCGCCTCGATTTGCGACCTTGCCGAAGAGCGCCGCGGCCACCGCAAGTTTCTGGAGATAGAAACCTGCGGGGCGGAACCGGCCTTCGCCGCCGCACTCCAGAGTCTCGGCTGCGAGTGCGCGCTCTTTGGAAACGGCCGGATGAAGGTCGTTTTGCCGGACGCGGTTGAGATTAGAGACGTGTATAAGGTTGCCGCGGAACGTGGCGTTCAGATTCGTCGTATGAATCACCGGCGCGACTCATTAGAGGACATTTTCCTCAACGCCATGGAGCAATCCGGAGGAACCAGTGGCCGTATATAAGCGCCGCTACAATCCCTATGACGGCCCACTCACGCCGCAACAGTCTCGCTTTCTGGTGCTGACACGCTACGCCTTGGCCGAGTTGTTCCGCTCCCGCGTATTCGTTTTGCTATTCGTTCTCGCGCTGGTGCCGATCTTGTTCTTCGCCATTTACATTTTTCTAGTTAACAGCAATGCGGTCCAACTGGTCGTGCAATTGCGTGTGGCAGGAGGGCTCGCGATCGAAAGCGAATTTTTCTTTACCCTGATCATGATACAAACGCAACTGGCGTTCCTGTTGAGCTGCTGGGTCTGCCCGACCTTGGTCGCCGGAGACCTGGTAAATGGGGCGTTGCCGCTGTTTCTGAGCCGGCCGTTTAGCCGGCCCGAGTACGTGCTGGGAAAGTGCGCGGCGATCGCTCTACTTCTTTCCGTGGTGACTTGGGTGCCCGGCTTGATCCTGTTCTGCCTCCAGGCAGGGTTGGCGCAAGGCGGCTGGATTTGGTCGCATCTGTGGATGGTGGTCCCGATCGTGTGCTGTTCGGCAGTCTGGATTTTGATGCTCTCGTTGATTTCGCTGGCCGTTTCGACTTGGGTGAAGTTACGCATCGTGGCTACCGGTGTTATCTTTTGCGCGTTTCTCGTACCTGCAGGACTGGGCGCGATTTTCAACACCATCATGAACACCTACTGGGGAAGCCTGCTCAATTTCTCCGAGCTGTTCAGGTTAATCCTCTTCAGGGGCTTTCGGCTGGAATCGGGATTCGGCGGTCCCGTTCGGTTCGAGCAAATTCCGCTTTTTGCCGCGTGGATCATGATGATTCTGGTCTGTCTGAGCTCACTCTATATCCTGAACGCGCGTTTGCGAGCGCGTGAGGTTGTGCGCGGATGACGAGTGCGGATCGCCAAATCGTCTTCGATAACGTCTCCAAGTTCTACGGGGAAGTCCTCGGCGTGAATCGCGTCAGTTTCGCGCTCGGTCAGGGAATCACCAGCCTCGTGGGGCCGAACGGCTCGGGCAAAACCACGCTTATGAACCTGCTCACCGGCCTGATCAAACCGACGCGCGGGTCCATTGACGTATTTGGCTTAACCACGCGTCAACCTATGGAGTTGTTCCGGCAGGTTGGGTATTGCACGCAATTCGATTCCTTCCCGCCGGGGAGCACGGGCTATGATTTTATCTTTTGGCCGCTGCGGCTCCATGGTTTTGGCCGCGAGCAGGCCGCCAGGTTGACCGCCGAAGCCTTGGAGCGGGCGGGCATGACGCAAGTCGCGCGGCGCAAAGTGGCCGGATATAGCAAGGGTATGCGCCAGCGCATCCGTTTGGCGCAGGCCATCGCCCACCATCCCTCAGTGCTGGTTCTAGACGAACCTCTCAACGGGCTGGATCCCATCGCACGCGCCGAGGCCATCGCCCTTTTCGAGTCTCTTGCCAAGCAGGGAATGCACGTGATCATTTCCAGCCACATTCTCGAAGAAGTCGACCGGATTTCCGATCGTGTCGTACTCATGAGCAGCGGCTACGTTGTGGCGGAGGGCCAGATTCGTGAAGTGCGGAAGGAGGTCCGCGATCATCCGATGCAGATTCTGGTGAGCTGCTCGAATGCCGCGCGGCTGGCCTCGGCGGCGTTTGAACTGAATCATGTCGTCGAGGCAAAGATACTCAACGACAGTCGCGGCGTTCTGATTCGCACGCGCGATCCCGAGCAGTTTTATCTTCTGCTCAACAAGATCGTGTGCAGCGGTTTGATAGAAGTGGACGCAGTTGCACCGGCGGATGACGACGTCAATTCGATTTACCAATACTTGATCGGGTCCAACGGTGGGCTTACATGAGTGCACGAGACCTCATTACCAGAACCAAGGGGTGGATGCAGGAACAACCCTGGGGGCTTTACACAACCCAGATCTTTGTTCTCATGCGCAACGAGGTCCGCCGCAACCTGTTCACCGGCCGCCGACTGTGGGTTTACCTCCTGGCGGTGATCCCGGTGGTGATTCTCCTGATCCACAATGCATTTGCCCAAAATACCGGCGAAGCCTTCTACATCGAAACCGACACCCGCGTGCTCGCGCACATCGTTCAACTTTACTACGTACGGCTGGGCATCTTTTTCGCGTGCATGGGAATCTTCACCTGGCTATTTCGCGGCGAGATGGTCGAGCGCACGCTGCACTACCAGTTTCTTGTTCCGGTGAGAAGAGAGGTCCTGGTCATCGGGAAATTCCTGGCGGGCGCGCTAATTTCCATGTTTCTCTTTGAGAGCGCAGTTCTCGCCTGCTTTTATTTGACCTACGAGCGATTTGGCGCGGCCGGCCGGTCCTATATTTTCGATGGGCCGGGCCTTCATCAATTAGGGACTTATCTGCTGGTGACGGCCTTGGCGTGCATCGGATATGGCTCTGTGTTTCTTGCTCTGAGCCTGCTCTTCAAAAATCCGATTATCCCGGGGCTCGTCTTCATGGGCTGGGAAACGATTGCTCCCATATTCCCCGCGTGGGCCCAACGGCTTAGCGTCACCTCCTATCTGAGGCATCTCAGCGCGGTCGAGTTGCCGGTCGAGGGACGCTTGGCGATCTTCACCGTAGTCACCGAGCCGGTTGCACCCGTGCTCGCCATCCTGGGTTTGCTTTGCCTTTCTGTCGTTGTCCTCGTTCTTTCTTGCTTTCTCATCAATCGCACGGAAATCACCTACACCGCGGAGTAGCGGAGGGGGATTCCAGCCCTAGTTGGTGAGTCGGAGATGGGTGGCCAGAGCCGGTAGGTCTCTTGTGTTCAACAAGGTCGGCTTAATGAATCACTAGAGTGCTTAATATTAAGCGGCTTCCAGAAGGAAGCAATCGCCGAAAACCGGTAGCAAAAAAATTCGTAATGGCGAATCATTTCACGCACGCACATGTTGAGGGTCAGAATGAACTGAATGTCCTTGTCTGCGCTCTCAGTTACTCGCAAGGCACTTCTTCTTTCTCGGAATGGCATTTGCGGGCATAATCGCACTACATGAGCGAGGCAACCTGCTGCGCGTGTGGCCTGACTGCTTCGATCCGCTCCCTGTTTGACTTGAACGGCCAAACCTTCTGTGAGCGGTGCGTCAGTACGGCATCAAGGGAAGCGCGTGACCGCGGCCAACCTTCGATCTACATGCCGCTCATTAGTCGTTCGATATGCGCCCGCTGCAATACATTCATAGGCGAAGCTTCATCTGGGGTACAAATTGGCGGTGCTCGCTTCTGCCAGCCCTGCTCCATTCTTATCAAGGACTGGGACTATCCTGTGTGGCTCAAAATCAGCCTGGCCTCTCTTCTTCTCCTGCTGGTTACTGCTCTTGTCCACGGGCACAAGTATTTCCATGCCGGCCGGGAGATGTACCGGGGCGAACGCCTGGTCGTACAAGGAAGGTACGCCGAAGCCCTGCCGCACCTCCAGGAGACTTTGACTGTCGCACCGCGGTCGGACAAGGCTTCGCTGCTCGCCGCCAAAGCCGCTATTCTCAGCGGTGACGTTGCCAGCGCTGCAAAAGCTCTTCACGACCACGACAACGGCAACTATGAGGATGGCCAGAGCGCCGAATTCCTGGAGGTCAGCCGTCTCTGGGACCGCGCAAATCAGGCGCTTGAGAAGGTCGACCAAGCCGTAAAGCTCGCGCAACAAGAGGGAAGAAGTGCTGACGCCGCACAACTGATGCACGAGGCTGCCTCGCTGTATCCTCAGCTTCCCGGTGTTGCCTTTGCTGCCGAGTCGCTCGATGGTGGCGCTGCATTCGACCGTGGTGATTACGATACTTTCTTAAGGGTTTCCGAAAAGCAGTGGAAGGAGAACGCTTCCTCTGAAAGCGCCGCGCAGCTCTCGAGCGCACTGGCCTGCAAGTATGCTGTCACGGGCAACACCTCCTTTCGCCAACGAGCACAGGAAATGATGGAAAGGGCGCGTGACCTCGCGAAAGACGACGCCGACGCCAGGAAGTCGCTTGACGAATATGCTCCGCGAATTCAGTATCGGCTCGACTCGCGCAGGGTCATCTCCAAGGCCGAATACGATCGTATTTTCCGCGGCGCCAGAGGTCCTGCCAAACCTAAGTAGGGAGGCGCTCGTGTTCTACATTCCCGGTCCCGTCATTGCTGCCCTGACCTTCCCGGGCATAATCATTCACGAGGCCGCGCATCTGTTCTTCTGCCGACTGTTCAAGCTCCAGGTGTTTGATGTCTGTTTTTTTCGTTTCGGAAACCCTGCGGGCTTTGTTGTTCATCAGGAGAGTGAGGACTTCACCGCGCTGTTTTTCGTGAGCATGGGTCCCTTCTTCGGCAACACGATTCTGTGCGTGATCTTCTGCAGCGCGGCTTTCCTGCCCGTTTGGGAGCTCAAAATCTCCGATCCACTTGCCTATTTCTTTTATTGGCTAGGCCTTTCCATCGGAATGCACTCGTTTCCTTCAACTCAGGATCTCTCTCATCTCTGGGACAAGGCTCCCGAGTTGGCAAAAAAAGGCAATCTCCTCGCAATCTTGAGTTTGCCGTTGGCGGGACTCTTAGTTGTCGCGAACTATGCCCGGGTCGTATGGGCAGACCTCGGATACGGCATTTTGGTGGGAATTCTGGGCCCGATCGCCATCTTCAAAGCCCTCGCACGTTAGCGCGAGTTCTTAAGACAATCCTGCCAGCTTCTCCAATTCCTTCATCTTCGCTCGCCCGACTGCAGGGGTTCCCCAGGCCGGCTCGGCCCGCCCTGGACGGTCTGGGCACGGATTTCAGCTTACTGGGATAGATTGCGATAAAGCTCCTCGCTTCGAGTGTCCTATTCTCCATTTGTCCACCCTATGGCTTTCGGAGCACGACGATCCGCAGCGACACGGTCCGCTTCGAGCAGCATCTGAAACGCTTCGTTATGCGCAGGGGTAACCGGGACGGGGCGAGCCATCTGGATCACCTTGCCGTGAGTCCAGCCCTGGACTTCCGGGGTTGCTTGAGCCTCAGCCAGCACCTTTTCAGGCAGGCGTGCAGCGTACCAGCGGGCTACCGCTTTTTTGAGGCCATGCCCCCATCCTCGTAACTGCGAGACGGTCGCTACGAACTCCAACAACTCCGGGCCGGACAACAACGCGATCCGAGCGAAGGCATACTCCCGATCACGAGGTTTTGAACTCGCTGCGAGCCGAGCCACCTCTGCTACTTCTAGTGGGGATGGATGTTTTAACTTTACTTCTGTACGCTGTCCGCCAGCCATTCGCGCTCCTTTCCTAGCGTGATTGGTTAAGGGCGTTCGGCTGTTGACGCAACCGTGCGTTCCGCTCCCTTTCTTCTAGCACGCATTTGTAGCCGTTGTCTGTAGTACCTCTGTAGGACGTATGCCGTTGTCGCTACGGTTATTCGCATCTTTGAGCTCCGGACGGGCGCCCCGGTAACGCACGCGGCGCAGCATCCTGGAGTTGCGGGTCATCCTCAAGGTCACCCCGAATCTCGAATGAGCTAAGAATGAGGCTTCGTCACTTCTGTTGCCTACAAATCCATTTTGGGCGGTATGATCACTGCAGCACAGCAAGTGTTGCGAATTGGTTGCTGCCGCAAAGGCCCAAAATGGAAATGAACCGCCGCATAGTCTCATGTTTCAAGATATTGCTTGTCTTTGTTTTTTGCGGCCTGTTCAATGCGCATGCCCAGGAACCGAACAACCCGCCTCCTACGTTTTCAAAAGACGTCGCGCCAATTCTGCAGAAGCACTGCCAGACCTGTCACCGGCCGGGGGAGGCGGCGCCATTTTCGATGCTGACCTACAAGGACACCAAGCCGTGGGCCTCCATCATCAAGATGGCTGTTACGCAAAAGATTATGCCGCCCTGGTACGCCGATCCGAAGTATGGACACTTTTCCAATGAGCGGTCGCTCTCGCCGGCGGAGATCCGCACGATTGTCACTTGGGTGAACGGCGGCGCACAGGAAGGCGATCCGAAGGACATGCCCCCGCCCATGCAGGAGTTTGTCGAGGGGTGGGGCATCCCCCAGCCGGATGTGGTCCTCCAACTGCCAAAACCGTTTTCCGTTCCTTCGTCCGGCGTACTCGACTATCAATACGTCATCGTTCCGACCGGCTTCAAGGAGGACAAGTGGGTGCAGATGCTTGAAGTGCGGCCGACAGACCGCTCCGTGGTGCATCACATCATCGCGTACCTCCGCGAACCCGGGTCGAATTACTTCAAGGATCAGAAGGCCGGCGTATTTTTCATCGCTCCGCCGGCAAAAACGGATGAGAAGACGGATACGAGCGCGCTGCCCAGTGACTTTCTCGTCGGTTATGCGCCGGGCCAGCCCGCGGAAATCCTGCATCCGGGCGAAGGCAAGCTGATCAAGGCGGGCTCGGACATCGTTTTTGAAGTGCACTACACGCCGAATGGAAAAGCCACAACCGATCAGACAAAGCTCGGCCTTGTTTTTGCGAAGACGCTGCCGAAAGACCGCGTGCTCACGCTTTCCGCATCCAACGGCACCTTCAAGATCCCCCCGGGCGACCCGAACTACCGCGTGGATGCTTCGTTCAACGTTCGCGAGGATGTGAAGCTAGTGGCGCTGCATCCCCACATGCACGCGCGCGGGAAATCATTCGAGTACCGGATCATTTTCCCTGACGGCAAAGGCGAGACCATCCTGGAGGTTCCCGTCTACAACTGGCATTGGCAGCTCTGGTACAACCTCGCCGAGCCGATGGACCTGCCGCGGGGCACGAAAATCGAGTGCACCGCGCATTTCGATAATTCGCCGAACAATCCGGAAAATCCGGACCCCACGAAAGCTGTCATCTGGGGCCAGCAAAGCTGGGACGAAATGATGGTTGGCTTCTTCAATCTCAAGTTCGATGCGAACATGTCTCCGAAAGAACTGAAAGCGCCGGAGGGAGCGGTTCACACGCACTGACATGTTGCGACCCGCGCGAACCACCTTGCTCCCTTTTTTCCTGCATCTTCTGCTGGTTGTCGCTGCTATGAGCCTGTCTGCTGCGCTCCTCAGCGCACGGGAGAAAACGCCCACGTTCCGCGCCATCGCCATCGCGGAGCGCGGCGGAATCCATAAGCCCTTCGTGGATCGCGCCAGGACCTGGCTCGGCAAGCTCGCCGCCGACAACAACTTCGCCCTGGACTATATTGAGGACACCGAGAAGATCGACGACGCCTTCCTTGCGCAATACAAACTCTTTATTCAACTGAACTACCCGCCGTACAACTGGACCGACAAGGCGCAGACCGCCTTCGTCAGATACATTGACCAAGGCAAAGGCGGCTGGATCGGTTTTCACCACGCCACGCTCCTTGGGGAATTCGATGGTTTCCCGATGTGGCCGTGGTTTCACGAGTTCATGGGCGGGATTCGCTTCAAGAACTACATCGCGACGTTCGTCACCGGCGAGGTCACAATTGAAGACAAGAACCATCCCGTGATGAAGGGAATTTCTTCGCCGTTCACTGTCATGGACGAGGAATTCTACACCTACGACACGTCGCCGCGCGCGAACGTCCACGTGCTTGCTAGCGTGGACGAGAGGACTTACACACCCAACAGCGAAATAAAAATGGGCGACCATCCGGTCGTCTGGATCAACGAGCACAAGAAGGCGCGCAACATTTACATCTTCATGGGCCATCGGCCGGAGCATTTCGACAACCAAGCGTTCACGCAGCTCTTTGAAAACTCCATTTTCTGGGCTGCGGGCCAGGAGAACGTCGGAAAATGATCCTCTGCGGAAAACCAGCCTGGAGCATGATCGTCCGTGGCTTCGTTGCTGCTACGGTCCTCGCGGTTCTTTGCGGTTGGGCCGCGCTTGCCGCTGAACCGTCATTCAAAGTCCTCGCGTTCTGTTCGACCGATGTCGAAGGGGATCACTTCAAGACTGCAAATGACGCCATCGCCTTCTACCGCGACTTGGCGGCGAAGAACAACTTTGTCTTCGACCTCACCACGGACTGGAACAAGCTCGACGACAACGCTTTGAAGCCCTATAAGTTGATCCTTTGGCTCAACGACTTCCCGAAGACCTCGCAACAGCGGACTGCGTTCGAACACTACATGGAGCACGGTGGCGGCTGGATCGGTTTCCACGTTGCTGGATACAACGACAAGGACACGCACTGGCCCTGGTTCGTGGATTTTCTCGGAGGCGCGGTTTTTTACACCAACAACTGGCCGCCGCTTCCCGCAAAACTGACCGTGGACGAGCCAAACAGTCCTGTCACCAAAGGCCTTCCTGTTTCGTTTATCTCTCCGGCGAACGAATGGTATTTGTGGAAGCCGAGCCCGCGCCTTAGCAAAGACGTTCGCGTGCTCGTTACGCTCGACCCTTCGAACTATCCCATCGGCGTCAAGGACGTGATTCCCGGCGGCGATTTGCCGGTCGTCTGGATGAATACAAAATACAGCATGATTTACGTGAACATGGGGCACGGCAGGGACGGTGAGAGGATTTACTCGGATCCGATCCAGAACAAGCTCTTTGCCAACGCAATTCTCTGGCTTGGCATGAAAAAGTAGTGTCTTCGCGACGAAAGGGGAGAACCGGTGAAGATGTTTCGTGCCATGTGGCTTGTGTTGTTATTCGCGCTTGTTGGCAATGGCCACACGCAAACGGCCGCGCCACCAATGAAGCGTCTCCTCGTCCTCGCGGAGGAGAAGGGGTATCGCCACGAAGCGGTCTCGCATGCGGCCGCAACAATCGAGCGGCTCGGCCGCGAAAACGGCCTGTGGACAACAACCATTCGGACAGACACGGAAGCCCTGACGAAGCAGAAGCTCGAGTACAACGCGAAGAACCTCGACGATTTTGATGCGGTTCTTTTTTATACCGGCGGCGATCTGGAGATGAATGCGGAACAAAAGGCTGCACTCCTCTCTTTCGTTCACGACGACGGCAAAGGCTTTGTCGGCGTTCACAGCGCGACGATCACTTTCACTTCCTGGCCCCAATACGGCGAAATGATTGGCGGATATTTCGACGAACATCCCTGGGGAACGTTTGACGCGCCGATCCTTGTCGAAGATCCGGACTTCCCCGGTATGCAACAATTTTTGAAGTCCTTCGTGCTGAAGGACGAGATCTACCAGATCAAAGACTTCTCGCGGGACAAAGTCCGGGTTCTCATGCGTCTCGATGCAGACAAGCTTGATCTCAAGAATCCCCGCGTGCACCGCAAGGATCTCGATTTTGCCGTGTCATGGGCCAGGATGTATGGCAAAGGGCGCGTGTTCTATTCCACACTAGGCCATGTCGAGCAGAATTGGGACGACCCGCGCATCCAGAAGATGTACGTCGAAGCGATCAAGTGGGCGATGGGACGGGTGACCGCGGACGTGACACCTCGCCCGGTCCCCTCGCGGTCCGCAGCGCAGGGTGCTAGGGTCGCGAGCAAGGCCGAGGCCGCGGGCAAGTAGGCTGGATTTATTGGAGTTTTTACAAGGAGGTAGCAAGAGATGTGGCGACTGGTTTTCCCCTGCTTCCTGGCCGTCGCAACGTTTGGTCAGACGAATCACCCGATTCTTGCCATCGGCTCACCCGCTCCGGATTTTTCTCTCTCGGGCGTGGATGGAAAAATCCACAAGCTTTCGGACTACGACGCGAGCCCTGTCCTTGCTGTCGTCTTCACTTGCAATCATTGCCCGATCGCGCAAATGTACGAGCAACGCATCCAGCAATTGGAAGAGGACTATCAGGACCGCGGCGTTGTCGTAGTCGCAATTCAGCCAAACGATCCGAAGGCGATTCGCATTGATGAGCTGGACTCCTCCGACATGAGCGACAGCCTCGAGGAGATGAAAATCCGCGTCGAATATAAGCAGCTCCACTACCCCTACCTCTACGATGGCGAAACGCAATCCGTAACGCGCGCCTACGGCCCGCAGGCAACTCCCCACGTTTTTGTGTTCGATAAGCAACGCAAGCTGCGCTACGAGGGCCGCTTTGACAATAGCTACCGCAAGGAGTTGGTCAAGACCCAGGATGCGCGCAACGCGATCGAAGCAATTCTTGCGAATCGCGAAGTGCCTGTGAAACACACCGGCGTCTTTGGCTGCTCGACGAAATGGCAGGAAAAGTCCGTTTCCCGCGTTGAAGCGCTCCGCAAGATTGAGGAGGAGCCGGTAAAGCTGGAAATGGCCACGGCGGACGATCTGAAGAAGCTGCGCGCGAATGCAACCAAGCACATGATCCTGGTGAGCTTCTGGGCCACGTGGTGTGGCTCCTGCATCGACGAGTTTGCCGATTTCCAGGACACCTTTCAGATGTACAAGGATCGCGAGCTCGAATTGGTCACGGTGTCGGCGAACATGCCGGACGAAAAGACCGGCGTGACAAAACTGCTGGAAAGGAAGCACGCCACGAGCCGCAATCTTCTTTTTGCGTCGAACGAAACCACAGCGTTGCAGATGGCATTCGACCCTGCTTGGGATTCCGCTGTGCCCTATACCGTGCTGATCGACCCCGGCGGCAAGCTCCTGTACAAAAAACTCGGGAGCGTGGATATGCTCGAATTGCGCCGGACCATCCTTGCTTACCTCCCGTCAGAGTATGTCGGCTTCAACCAGTACTGGTTGTCAGGCGCCGCGCCGAAACAGCCGGAAAAGAGCGGCGGTCGCTGAGCCGATGAAAAAACATCTGCCGCGGTTCATTGCCTTCGCATTCGTTTTGTGCGCAGCCGCTCCGCTTGCTTGCCTCGGTGACGAAATTCCGAAGACTGCCTGGCGCCGCCCGCTCGGCCAGCCACTCGATCATCCCGGCGTACGCAAGAACAACGTCGACATCGACGACGGCTACTGGCAAGGCGCCCCGGTCGGTGGCTTTGGCGCCGGAACTTTCTCGCGCACCTATCGCGGAGATTTCGCTCGCTGGCACATCAAGACAGCGGTTCACAAGTACCAAACGGTGTTTGCCAATCAATTCGCAATGTTCCAGAGAGCCGACGGCGACAGCGAAGGAACCGCACGGGTCCTCATGAACGGCCATCCAGCCGATGCGCAGCTCTCCAGTTGGCAATGGGACTATCCTGTCGGGGCGGGAGAGTACGCCGCGCTTTACCCGAAATCCTGGTACGACTACAAATGGGAGAAATTCCCTGCGCAGGTCGTTCTCGAACAGTTTTCTCCGGTACTCCCGGACAACTATAAGGAATCGAGCTACCCGATTGCGGTGTATCGCTGGCACGCGGAAAATCAGACGAATCGCCCGGTGACCGTCTCCGTTTTGCTTTCCTGGACCAACATGGCCGGGTGGTTCCGTACCTTCACGCGCGATTTCAAGGGTGCGCCAAGCCAAGGCAACTTCAATCACTTTGTCAGCCAGCAGTTCGGGCCAAACGGAACGATGAAGGGCATCGTTTTTGACCGCAATCGCGCCGAAAACGTCGAAAACGAATGGGACGGCCAGTTTGTCATCGCCGCGATGAAACGTCGGGCGTCGAACTCAGTTATTTAACCTCTTTCCTTGCGGACGGTGACGGCAAACCCGTTTGGACTTCGTTCGCAAAAGATGGGTCGCTGCCGGGCAAAGACGTCTCCTGGGTGAGTGCCGGCGAAAAATTGGCGGGAGCCATCGCCGTTCGTTTTACGCTCAAGCCCGGCGAAAAGAAAATCGTTCCCATGGTTGTCGCGTGGGACTTTCCCATTGTCGAGTTCGGCCAAGGACGCCGATGGCACCGCCGCTACACAGACTTCTACGGGGCCACGGGAAAGAATGCCTGGGCCATCGCACGCGACGGCCTGCAAAACGCCGCCAACTGGAGCTCTGCGATTGACCGCTGGCAGGCGCCGTACGTCAACGACGAAAACAAACCATCGTGGTTCCGGGGCATGCTCTTCAACGAAATGTATGTGTTGACCGATGGCGGAACGTTTTGGGGTCGCCCTTCGGGAAGCGACGCCAAGATCGCACCAACCTTCGCGCTCCTTGAGTGCTTCGACTACGCCTACTACGGCACGCTCGACGTGAGCTTTTATGGCTCTATGCCTTTACTGAAGTTCTGGCCGGACGTTGATAAACAGGTTCTGCGCCAGTTCGCCGCCACGGTTCCACGCGAATGGCCCGAGCTCGGCCTCTGGGTCTGGAAAACGGAGCAGACCGGCGAGCCCGTTCTTCACAAACGGAAGAAAAAAGGTGCAGTTCCGCACGATTTGGGCGTTCCCGAAGGCGACCCGTTTTTCTCCGTCAACGAGCCGGGCTGGCAGGACACGAATGACTGGAAGGACCTCAACACAAAGTTTGTTCTTATGGTTTACCGCGACTATGTTTTGACGGGTAGGAAGGATAAGGCGTTCCTTGACGAAATGTGGCCCGCAATGAAAGAGGCGCTCGCTTATCTGTAGCAGTTCGATCGTGGAAGCGGCATCCCCGAAAACAGCGGCTATCCGGATCAGACCTACGATTCGTGGGTCGTTAACGGCATCAGCGCCTATTGCGGCAACTTGTGGCTTGCGGCTTTACGCGCTGCTGAGGAGACGGCGCTTCTCCTCGACGACAAAAAATCTGCCAGCGATTACCACCAGATGTTCTTGAAAGCTCAGAAAAGCTACGTCGGAAAGCTCTGGAATGGCCAGTATTTCCGTTACGACATGGATAACCAGTCCAAGGACGCGATCCAGGCCGACCAACTCGCCGGACAGTGGTACGCCAACATGACTGGGCTGGGCGACCTTGTGCCGCACGACCTGCAGATTTCCGCGCTCAAGAAAATCTTTGCGAACAACGTGATGGAATTCGGCAACGGCCGTATGGGCGCCGCAAACGGCATGGCCGCCGACGGTTCGATCCTTCGCAGCAACGAACAGGGCGAGGAGGTCTGGGTCGGCACCACCTTCAGCCTCGCCGCGCTGTTCCTCAGTGAGGGCATGAAAGACGAGGCATTCCAAACGGCGTGGGGCGTCTACCATATCGTCTACGAAACGAAGGGCTACTGGTTCCGCACACCCGAAGCGTGGAACGTTGAAGGAAATTTCCGCGCTCCGATGTATATGCGTCCCGCCGCTGTGCGGGCGATGGAGATGGTCACTCCATCCAAGTAGCAGCTGCAGAGATGAGGGTCTCCGCGGCCAGGTTGTTGCAAGCCGGACGCCCCTGCCAATCTCACATTCAATCCGAGCGACAGCTTTGCGGCCGGTGAAGCTCAATTTCCGGCCTCACTTGTACGTCGAATCAGCAAATCAAAACCGACACACTTCTGAAGTTTTCTCCGGTGGGTGTCCTACTTCAATTGGTCCCGCACCTCTTTTGCGAGTTCCTTGTAACTCAGCGGAAAGTCATTCGAACTCAATAAACTCTCGTACTTCGATTTCGGTTTCCTGGTCCGGCGCCACCGGAGATCGCTTCGCCCACTCGATCGCCTCTTCGAGCGACTTCGCCTGGATAATCCAGTAGCCGGCGACCAGTTCCTTCGATTCGGTGAATGGTCCATCGATCACCGTTTTCTTCCCGCCGGCCGCGAATCTGACTCGCGCGCCTTTGGAACTGGGGTACAGACCCGCCGCGTCGACCAGAATTCCAGCTTTGGCCTGCTCTTGGTTGTACTTTACCATCGCGGCGATCGATTCCTCGCTCGGCATCTTGCCGGCTTCAGAGTCTTTGTTCGATTTTAGAATCAACATGAATTTCATCGTCCTTCTCCTGATTGAATTCAATTCCCGGCCTCACTTCTACGTCGAACCGCAAACGGGGAAATCGACATCCACCCGAGAATTCCCCGCGAAATTCGTTCAGCGCCCTAATCTACTGCAATTGCTGAGGTTACGCCCGGCAACGCGACCCGAAATCAACTGAAACGCTGCCGTTTCCTTATCACATCTATGTCGTGTAGCTCGACGTTGCGCCGCGCAGAAGCTCATCGCAGGTGCGTTCCAAATTATAGAGAGGCAGAAGTACCTTGTTTTCAACCGCACCCTCAGGAAGATCGTGACGTAGCTGACCCTGTTGAAATAGGTGCGTTCTGGGTTCGTGTGCTTGCGTTCCTTCCGGGGCCGCTTCCTGAGCCAACCCATACAGTCGATCAAGTCCTGCCGCTCATAGTCCCTCGACATAGGGTTCTTGCACGACGCCACGAACCTGTTAGCGGCGGCGCGGTAGGTGCGGATGGTCTTTGGGGTCTTTGCCCATCGCTTCGAGATTGTCGAAGTACTTCTTCACGGCGTCCGCGACGGGAGTCTTTCCCGGTTTATCCGGCGTCGTCTGCGGGATCGACGGAGCCCTGGGGCAGCAAAGCAACGGGTGAAATCGGCACGTGGGCGTTAGTGGTTTATCAGCGGACGGGAGCACACCTGTCACTCGTATCGCAAGGCCACCATCGGATCGACGCGCATCGCACGTCGTGCAGGGATGTAGCCAGCGAACGCTGCCGCGGCCATAATGACCAACGCCGACCCTGCGATGGTGACCGGATCGTATGGCTTAACAGCATAAAGGCTCGTGGAGATCAGCGCCGACGCCGCCAGGGCGACAGCAATGCCTAATCCAACTCCGATACCCACAAGGCCCAGAGTTTCGCGCAGAATCATCGCCATGATCCCTCCGCGGCTGCCACCCAAAGCCATTCGTACCCCAAACTCATGTGCTCGTCGACTGACGATGAAAGCCATCACCCCATAGATTCCAACAGAGGCTAGCAGCGCTGCCAGAACCCCAAAAAAACTCGTCAGCCGCGCAAATAAGCGCTCCTGGAAGAGAGCTTGATTGATCTGCTCGGTCTGGGTTTTCACATCGTAAAGAGCTAGGCGTGTGTCGATATCTCGCACGACTCGGCGAACCTCGGCCACGATCTCTGTTGGGTCACCCACGGTACGTACTTCGAAGTGCATGGGGTTCAGATCCCCCGGAAACTGCAAGTAGGATAGGTAAACCGTCGGCGGCACCTCTTGCGTTAGATCGGCATATTTGGCATTACCCACGATGCCGACGATCTCAATGCCTTCCCTGTCCCCTGCAGCGAACCGCTGACCAATAGGATTTCTATTCGCTAGAAATCGACGGACGAATGCTTCGTTTACAAGGGCCACCTTGGGCTGCACCGAAGTCTCCGTTTCACTGAAGATGCGGCCAAGCACCAAAGGAATGCCCATGGCCTTGAAGAAGCCGGGTCCCACCCAGTTGTAATTGGCTCCGGTACGTTCACTGTTGTTGAGGTGTCCTCCTTGATCTTCGAGGCGAGTTCTCAGGAAACTGTTTCCGCCGCTTACCAGCGTAAGTACGGAAAGACCCACTGAGCGCACGCCGGGCAAAGCCCCGATCCGCCGGGAAAGATCTTGATAGAAATCCAACAAGCGCTGATCCTTGTAGCCGTCTTGTGCGGGGTCAATGCCGAAGAGCAAGATGTTTTGCGGGTTAAATCCCAAGCTGACGTTTTTAATCTTGGCCAGCGTCCGCACAAAGAGGCCAGCTCCCACCAATAGCACAATCGACAGAGACACCTGCGTGATGACCAAACTCTTGCCCGAGAACCAGCTGTGCCTATTCGCCGCTCCCATCGCCTGATCTCGCCCGCCCTCTTTCAACGCGGGCGTTAGGTCCACACGCATCGAACCGAGTGCAGGCGACAAGCTGAAAACAATTCCGGTTAGCAGGGAGAGAGCAATCGTGAAGCCGAGCACACGCACGTCAGGCGTCACACTCAAGGTGATTGATTCAGGCCCGCTCGCTATGAAACCCAGCAGCAAGTTGACACCCGAAAAGGCCATGAGCAACCCGATCGCCCCGCCCAAAGCTGCGAGTAGCAGGCTTTCCGTAAACAGTTGCCGTACTAGGCGCCCTCTTCCAGCGCCTATTGCTAGGCGTACCGCGATTTCCCTCCGTCGCGTGTCTGCCCGGACCAGCATCAGATTGGCCACATTGGCGCATGCGATCAGCAGCACCAGTCCGACTACCGTCATCAAGACGAATAGCGGCCTCGAAAAATCTCGGCGCAACTCGTTTAGTCCTTTGCTTGCTGATGCTAAGCCGAGGTGAGGAATGGTTTCAGGCTTTGTCGTTTGTTTCACATCGGAAGCTATGGATTGCTGTAGGATCCCTTCCAACTCGGTTCGCGTTTGCAGTTCAGTCATGCCGGGCTTCATACGCCCGATTACGAGTACCCACCAGTTTAAACGCGATTCGAATGCGCCCTCTCCGGGTCCCACTTGGGCTGGGGCGCGCAGCGGTAGCCAAATTTCGACAGGCCGACCCGTTCGTACACCATAAAACTCAGGTGGACTCACTCCAACAATCGTGAAGGGGATGCTGTCGATTATGATGGTCTGCCCCACGACACCAAGGTTGCGCCCAAAGCGCTTTTCCCAATAGCCATAGCTAATCACCGCTGCCGGGCTCGCTCCAATGCGGTCGTCATATGCGGCGAGAACACGCCCGAGGACCGGACGTACACCAAGAGTTGAAAAGAACGAACCAGAGACGAGTTCTCCGTCCGCCCGGCTTGCCTGCCCCTTGTAACCAATGTTGAGTCTGCTTTCGTTTCCCGCCATCGCTGCCACACTGGAAAACACGTGACTTCGCTCGCTAATCTGGCTGTAGATCGGGTAAGAAAAAGCGGAACTCGCAATCCGCCCGCTGTCGTCTTGCTCACTGCAATCGCAAGAGACGCTGTTCACAACGCTTTCCGCCAATCCGTGTGAAGTCCAGTTCGGCAGGACAAGCTGTTGTGCATTTTCCACCGGCAGCGCTTTGAACAGCAGCGTGTCAATCAAGCTGAAGATGGCGGTGTTGGCACCGATGCCGAGGGCGAGGGTCAGCACGGTGACGGAAGTGAACCCGGGAGACTTGTGGAGCATGCGTGCTGCGTACCGGAGGTCCTGGGCAAGATGTTCGAGCCAGAGCCAGCCCGAGGTGTCGCGGGTTTCTTCCTTGAGAAAAGTGGGATTGCCGAAGGAACGCATGGCGGCGTAGCGAGCTTCGTCCGTGCACATGCCGGTGGCGATGTTTTCAGCGATTTGCTGTTCGAGATGGAATTGGATTTCGTCGTCCAATCGGTGAGCATTTCGACTGCGACGGAATAGAGTTTGCAACCGAAGCAAGAACCGTTGAGCCCACATCATGACAACTCACTCCTACGTTTTCGTCAGTCATTCGTACCGCAGCGCCACCGTCGGATCGACCTTCGTGGCCTGTCGTGCAGGGATGTAGCACGCTGCCAACGAAACCGCGCCGAGGAGCAGCGCCACCCCGATAAAGGTTGGCGGGTCGGTCGGACGCACGCCGTAGAGCAAGCTCTGGAGGTAACGCGTCAAACCAAAAGCTCCGGCGATGCCCGCTACGGCACCGACGGCGGCGAGCGCAATCCCTTGCCCGACCACTAAGCGAAGCACGTCGCGCTGTTGTGCTCCCATCGCCGTCCGAATGCCAATTTCTCGCGTCCGCCGAGCAACTTCGTAAGAAAGGAGACCATAAAGTCCCATGCAAGCAAGAACAAACGCGAGCACTCCAAAGAGTGCGGACAGCCTCGCCACAAGCCGCTCATTGAAGAGCAAATGGTCAATTACTTCGGTTTGTGTCCTGACGTCAAAAAGTGGCAGATTGTCATCGAGGCCGGCAACTACGCGGCGAACTGTCGGGATCAAGGCCTCAGGTCTTGTCGAGGTGCGCAATGCGAAAAAGGCCTCGCCCTCTCGAAATGGAATGTAAACAGTGGCCTCCACTGGCTTACGTAAATCTTCGTATTTGGCATCAGCTACGACACCGATGATTTCGCGTTCGACCTGATTCTCGTCGCCTCCGGTGGCAAAATGAACGCCGACAAGGTTTGCACCTTGCAAGAAGCGTTTCGCGAAACGTTCATTGACAATAGCGACGGGTCGGCCTGATTGCAGGTCGAACGCTGAAAATGTTCTTCCGGCAACAATGGGGAGCCGCATCGTCTCGAAGAAATCAGGCCCTGTAGCGAGCATATTTACTTCAGGCGCCGGTTTTTCGGGTTGCGCTTCGATGTGAACATGCCCGCCCCACGCGACGGACCTCAGGAATGGGAGTTTCGAGTAGGTCGAAGAGATAACGCCCGGGATCGAGGCCAGGCGGTTATGCAGTTCGGCGTAGAGAGTTTGGATTTTGTCACCCTTATAACCTGCCTGCTTAGGGTTTATGCCAAAAAGAAGGAGGTTGTGAGTATCGAAACCAGGATCAACACTTCTGAGATTGGCAAGCGTCCGCACCAGCAAGCCCGCACTTATGAGCACGACAACCGAAAGTCCTACCTGAGCAATAACCAGTGAGCTGCCGAGGCCAAACCCTTCTCAACGCTACTGAAGTCGTGGCATTTTCTTTCAAAGCCGGAGCGACGTTGATCCTGTAGCCGCGGAAGGCAGGCGCAAGTCCAAAGAGAATTCCAGTGAGCAACGCCACTCCTGCAGTGGACACCAGAACCATGGCATCGGGCCGCGCGTTAATCACAATGGGCGAGTCCGAGTTGCTTGAAATAAACGAGGCTAGTGCCTCTGCGCCCCAATTCGCAAAGAGAATGCCCAGCGCGGCGCCGGCTCCTGACAGAAGCACACTCTCTGTCAACAACTGCCGAACGATGCGTTTCGGGCCGGCACCCAAAGCCAGCTTCACAGCCATCTCTTTTTCTCGCGTGGTTGCGCGCGCCAACAGCAAGCCGGCTATATTCGCACATGCAATGAGAAGGACGATTCCGACTGCAGCCGTGAGAATAAAAAGGGGTTGAGCATAAGATCGCCGAATCCCAACCAGGCCTTTTTGGACCGGCAAAAGCACGACTCGAGGATCGTCTTGTTCTTTAAAGAATGGCTTCGCACCGTACAAGACATCGTTGCGATAAACGAGGTTGACTGCGGCCTGAGCTTGGGCGACGGACCATTCCGGTTTCAGCCTTGCAACTAAGGTGAGCCACCAGCTTCCGGCCTCATTCCTTGGGCCGCCGGTCAAGTTAGGGCGAAGTACGTCGGCAGATGAAAGAGGTAACCAGAGGTCCTGAGACTTACCCGGAGTCAGCCTGGTGAACCGAGGGTCGATTACGCCGGCAATCGTAAAAAGAAGACCATTCAGGCGAATGGTTTTGCCGATGATGTTCGGCGCGCCGCCAAAAACACTTTGCCAGTAAGGGTAGCTCAGGACGGCTACCGGCCCCGCTCCAAGCTGATCATCAGAAGGCTCTAGGGTTCGACCCATCGCCGCCGAGATGCCAAGAACTTCAAAGTAATTGCCGGAGACAAACTCACTCCAGACAATGCTTGCCGAGCCGTTGCCGCTGAGGTCTAGTCCCTCAGGCCCAGCCATGGCCAAAACGCCCGAAAATAAATCGTTTCGAGCTTGGAGCTCTCTGTACGTCACGGAGGAGAAGGAGCATCCACGACAGTCCCCGTAGCCCGAAATATCGTAAATGTTTTCTGGCAAAGCGCGGGCAGACTGCTGAAGAACCACTAATTCCTCCGGATGACGAACGGGAATCGATTGGAGCATCACTGCATTGACGAGCGTAAAGATTGCCGTGTTGGCGCCGATGCCGAGGGCGAGGGTTAGCACGGCGACGGAAGTGAAGGCGGGAGACTTGCGGAGGATGCGTGCCGCGTACCGGAGGTCCTGGGCGAGATGTTCGAGCCACGTCCAGCCCCAGGCGTCGCGGGTTTCTTCCTTGAGGAAGGTGGGATTGCCGAAAGCTCGCATGGCAGCGTCGCGGGCTTCTTGCAGGCTTATGCCGGCGACGAGGTTCTCGGCGATTTGCTGTTCGAGATGGAATTGAATCTCGTCGTCTAATCGCTGAGCGTTTCGGTCGCGACGAAACAAGGCTTGCAACCGAAGCCAGAATCGTTGAGCCCACATCATGACAGCACCTTCTATTTTGGGTTACTCATACCTCAGCGCCTCGATGGGGTCGACGCGCGAGGCGCGGCGCGCGGGAACGTAGCTGGCGAGAAAGGCAATCCCCAGCAAAAATATCGGGACACCAATAAACGCAATAGGATCGTGGGCGCCGATGCCGTACAGCACGCCCGAGAGAACCTGCGACACAGCTGCGCAGCCAATCACACCAACAAGAGCGCCGATGACTACGGGCCGCAGAGCCTGGCGCAAGGCAAGACGCATCACGTCACCCCGCTCCGCGCCGAGGGTCATGCGAATGCCGATTTCCCGAGTGCGCTGGCTCACTCCGTACGAAACGACACCATGGACGCCGATGGCAGCAAGCAGCAGCGCCAGAGCGCCGAGCACACCCGAAAGCGTCGCAACGATTCGCGATGGCGTGCGCCACAGCGCCAGGTTGTCCGCGAGCTTCGTGACATCCACAATCAAGTCTGGGTCCAGGGCCCGCGCCGCCTCGCGAATGCCATTCGCAGTCGCCGCCTCGGCGCCGTTGCTGTGCACCAGCAATTGCAGCCCATTTTTGTCAGCTGGTCCCGCTGGCCTATAAAAAAACAGCTCATCGCTCGAGCCCAAAAGCGAAACTTGAGCATCCCTCACCACTCCCACAAGCTGATACGTTTGCTTGTCGTGTTCTTCCCGCAAGGTCTTACCAATCGGATCTTGTCCTGGCCACAGGCGTCGCGCCGTGGACTCCGTCACCACCGTTACATGAGCACCCGATTGTGCTTCTGCAGAGGTGAACGTCCGCCCGCGCACGATGGGCATTCCCAATATTGCGAAGAATCCCGGTGAGACTGTATTGAACTGGAAGGGCCGCTCTTGCGTTTCGCCCTCGGGCATCACCACGGTGTGCTCGTCCTGGTTGCCTAGCGGCATGACTCGCGCTTGCTCCGCTTCGTCCACGCCGGGCAATGCGTCGATTCGCGCCATGAATTCGAGCTGGAACGCTTGCGCGCGCTCATCGTTGTAACCTTGCGACGGCAAATCAAATCGCACCTGCGTAATCCCTTTCATTTCGAAGCCGGGATCTGCCATTTGCGCCACGTACAGACCGCGGATCAGCAATCCTGCAGCGATTAGCAGCACCATGCACACCGCCACCTGCACACCAACGAGAGTGCTCCGCAACATTCCTCCGCTCGAGGACTTTCCGAGGAGTGCCGCGCGATCTCCTTGGGCCGCCGTGCTCAAGTCTTGTCGCGTGGCATGGAGAGCCGGCGCCAGACCAAAGACGATACCGGTTAGAGCCGTCAGCGCGAGCGCATATCCCCAAACGTGCAGGTCGGGACGCACGTCCCACACCAGAAGTGGAATGCCATGCGGCAAATGCGCGAGCAAATAGCGCGCGATACCTTCGACCGACCAGAAGGCCAAAAGCGAGCCCAGCGTTCCGCCAAGGAACGCAAGCAGCAGGCTCTCGGTCAGGAGCTGCCGGACAATGCGCCAACGGCTTCCTCCGATCGCAAGCCGGATGGCAATCTCCTTCTGCCTCGCGGACGCGCGCGCCAGGAGCAGATTTGCCACGTTCGCGCAAGCAATCAAGAGCACAAATCCGACGGCCGCCAGCACGACCGCCCCGATTCCAAACACCACCGTGCGCTCCTCCGAGCGTCCCATGAACGTTGCACGGTGGATTGCAAGCGTCGTAGTTCGTCCCGGATATTGCTGATCAATCCTGGCTGCGATCACCCCGAGGTCTGCACGCACCTGCTCGAGCGAGACGCCGGGCCGCATGCGTCCCAGCAGCGCGAGCCAACTGGCGTTGTCTTCGGGAAGCAAATCGCTGTCGGGCTCCAGCGCTTTCTGCATGGTGAGCGGCACCCAAAATTCGATGGGCCAGGGATCGAGTCCGCGAAATCCCTGCGGCCACTCCAATCACGACAAACTTCGTGCGATTCAAGGAAATGCTTTTGCCCACAATCTGGGGGTCTGCGGCGAACCGGCTTCGCCACAACTCATCGCTCAGCAGTGCCACGGCGTCCGCTCCGGGCGCGCTGCAATCCGCCTCGACAAACGTTCGGCCCAGTACTGGGCGTTCCCCAAGTACGTCAAAAAAATTGCAAGAGGTCTCTGCTCCCATTAATTCTTGGGGAGTTTCGCCGCCCAGTGGCACATCGCCCAAAAAGGGCGCATACGCGAGCAAGCCGGAGAAAACGTGGCTGTTTTCGCGATAGTTCTTGTATTCGGAATAAGAGAAGAGTCCGGGCTCGCCGTGCAAGATGCGCCGAACTTTTCCATGGAAAATCTGGTCCACACTGACGATCTGTTGCGCCTTTGGGACCGGCAGAAGCTTCAGCGCAACACCGTTCAGGACGGAGAAAATGCCCGTGTTCACTCCGATTCCCAGCGCAACCGCCAAGACCGCGACGACGGTGAAGCTGGGATTCTTGTTTAATGCTCGCGCGCCGTAGCGAAGATCCTGGACGATTTGTTCGAGCCAGATCCAGCCCCAGGTGTCGCGTGTTTCCTCTTTGAGGAACGTGGGGTTGCCAAAGGCGCGCATGGCAGCGTAGTGAGCTTCTTGCGGACTCATGCCCGCAGCGAGGTTCTCAGCAATTTGCTGTTCGAGATGAAATTGAATTTCGTCGTCTAATTGCTGAGTTCTTCGATTGCGACGGAATAGACTTTCTAACCTAAGCAAGAATCGTTGAGCCCACATCATGACATCACCTTTTACCGCGAATTACTCGTATCTCAGTGCGACCATCGGATCTACGCGCATGGCGCGGCGCGCGGGAAGGCAGCATGCCAGGACCGCAACGATGCAGACAAGGATGGCCACCGCGATGAACGTGACGGGATCGCTGGGATTCACGTCGAAGAGCAGTCCCGAAAGAAGACGCGTGGAAGCGATGGCCGCTGCGATTCCAAGGGCAAGGCCGGTGACAGCCAGACGCAACCCGCCCCAGACGACAAGGCGAAGAACCTCTCGAGGGCTGGCTCCCAGAGCTACGCGAATACCGATTTCGTGCGTGCGCCGCGACACTTGGTATGCGGTCAGGCCATATATCCCCAAGCAAACCAGGACCGCCGCAAACAAACCAATGAAACCGGAAAGTTCCGCCAACATGCGCTCCTGTGCAATCGTCTCTTCCACAGCCTGCTCCTGAGTCCCAGAACCTCCGAAATAAAAGTAAGGGCTCTCTGCGTGCGCTACGTTCCAGAGCAGATCAGCCATTTTCCCTGGATCGCTTCTCGTTCGAATCTCAAAGTTGGCGCCTTCGAGGGGACCGGGAGTTTGTAGCGCGGGCAAGTAAATGATGCGAGGTGATCCCTCTTTCAAACTTTTGTACTTCGCATTTTGAACGAGCCCTACCACACTGACTGGGGTTGTAAAACTGCTGCTCTCCACTCGAAATGTGCGACCCACGGGGTCCGCAGTTCCAAAGTAGTAGCGGGCCATCGCCTCATTTACAACAGCTATTTTGGGGGCAGATTCATCGTCGCGCGAAGAGAAGTCACGGCCACGGACCAGGGACGTTCCCATGGTACGAAAGAATCCGGGAGAGACGACAAGGAAGACCGAATCACGGTCCACGCCTCGCCGTGGCGTGAAGCCAGGAGTGTTCACAGATTCGGTCCAAGTATTCCCGGAAAACAGAATCTCGCTCGACATCGCGGCCGACTCTACGCCTGGTACTGTCTCGAATCGCTGCAATGCGCGGTCAAAGAGCCGCACACGATCCACACCTGTTGGCGCCCCTGCTTTCATGCCCAGATGAACAAGAAGCACGTTTTCCGGATTGAATCCGGCATCCACGCTTCCAAGAGCTAGCAAGCTCCGCACAAACAGCGTTGCGCCCGCAAGCAAAACACAGGAGATTGCCACCTGCGCGACCATCAACAACTTGCCGCGCCTGGCTTGTTCCAGGCCAGAGGCACGCGAAGAGCCAAGGAACATAGGCATAAGGTCTCGCCGCGTTATCGCCAAAGCGGGAGCGGTACCAAAGAGCAAAACGACGCCGATAGAGAGAAGCAGCGTGAACGCCAGCATGCGGCCATCAACAGAAAACGGAAGTTGATACGCGCCGACGGACGAGGAAATGAACTGGACTAGAAATTGTGAGGTGGCCGGCGCAAGCAGCAATCCCAGCGCGGTCGCTGCGCCGCCTAATACGAAGCTTTCCGTCAACAGTTGCCGCACTAACCGTGAACGACTGGCACCAAGCGACAAGCGTACACCGACCTCTTGCTGGCGAGCCGAGGCACGAGCCAAGAGGAGATTTCCGATGTTGAGGGAAACCATCAAGAGCAACATAGCGGAGATGAGCATCAGTACAAGCAAAGGCCGCGCGAACCGCCGGCGCAACTCCGTAAGACCACTCGTAGCTGACATCAGCTCGATTTGCAGCGGGCCCTCAAAGTGCCATTCGGCGGACAACTCGCGCCCCAAGAGTTCCACATTCGCAAGCGCCTGAGCTTCCGAGCTCCCGGGCTTTCGCCGGGCGACCACCCGAAACATAAAGGCGTCTGGACTTGGTGATGGCGTCACGGGAACCCAAAGGTCCATCGGCTGCCCCGTTGAGAGTCCCGTGAAATTGGCAGGAGTCACGCCGACAATCGTGTACGGACGACGGTCCGCTCCCACTTGCAAGGTTTTGCCAAGCACCGAAGGGTCCCCGCCCCACGCGCGCTGCCATAATCCATAGCCAATGACTGCCACGTTCGAAGTGTCGTGGTCCTTCTGCGTGAGGACGCGCCCAATCGCCGGCGAAACTCCGAGAACCTCAAAATAGTTGCCGGAAACTTGCGAGACCTTGATAGCACCAAGGTCGGTGCCGCCAAGACGGGCGCCAGCGGTTAGCCGCCCAGCAGAAAGAAGCAAGACTCCTGAAAAGACTTGATTGCGATCCCGAATCGCCTCGAAGAATGGGTAGCTGACCACTCCTCCGCGTGGTCGCGTAATCTCCACGAGTTGTTGCGGTTCGGGAACGGGGAGCATGCGCAAAAGGATAGTGTTTACCAGGCTGAAGATGGCGGTGTTGGCCCCGATGCCGAGTGCGAGGGTAAGGACTGCGACGAGCGTGAAGCCGGGAGATTTGCGCAGGGTGCGCGCGGCATAGCGCAGATCTTGGC
>DATAIH010000175.1:0-22665 GCA_036262755.1 Candidatus Acidiferrum sp. | reverse complement strand
GTTCGCCGAGTGGAACGGTCCGCCGTGCACCCCTCCGCCGGACGGCCCGCGGATCACGATCGGCGCCGGTGCATTCCACAGATAATGCCCCTTGGCCACGAAATTGGTGATCTGGTTGAACGCGCAAACGATGAAATCGATAAATTGCATCTCGCAGATCGGACGCAGCCCAAGATAGCTCATCCCGCACGCTGCGCCGATGATGGCGCTCTCGCTGATTGGCGTATCAATGACGCGCTCCCACCCGAACCGTTGAAGCAAGCCCTCGCTCGTCTTGAACGCGCCGCCGTAAACGCCGACATCTTCGCCCAACAGCAGGACCGTGGGATCGCGCTCCATCTCCTCAAACATGGCCTGGCGGATGGCTTCAAGGAAGGTGATTTGCGTTCCGCGGGATGCAAATCCATCGGTGGTGGCCCCGTTTGCGCCGGCCATAACTACCTCCGCGCCTTTCGCGAGGCGCCCGCAACCGCGGCCTTCCCTTTCTTCGGTGCGCTCTTGGTCGCGGCCTTCGCCGCAGTTTTGGCACCCCGGCCATTGTGTGGCGGCTTTTCAATGACCGTTCGAGTATCACCAAAGTGCATCGGAGCATCCGCACCGCCTGACGCCTTACCGGTGCCAAAGCCTGGAACGGTCCATACCGCCTCGACGCAGGATTTCGGTGGCGTCACTTCGGCGATCGGCCGTTCCCAGCTGGCATGAATCTTGTGGCAGTCGTCGCCCGTGCAGTAGACACCCCCTTCGGCAAATTCCGCGGGAGGCATTGGGGAGTTCTCTGCAAACTCGCGCTCGGACGCGAGCAGCATTTCCAGTTTTTCGTCGATCTCTTTTTTGACCGGGGCGTCGAGAAGTTTCTCGGCGGCTAGAAATTTCTCGTAGAGAGCAATGGGATCTCGGGCTTCCCAGCGGGCGCGCATCTCTTTCGGAACGTATTCCGCGGGGTCATGCTGGGCATGCCCGAGCCGGCGAAAGGTCTTGGCTTCGATCAGGATTGGTCCTTCCCCGGCGCGTGCTCGCTCCACGGCCTCCCGGGCCGTGTTGTAGACCGCCACAACATTGTTTCCGTCCACGATGTAGCTATCCATTCCATAAGCCTTCGCGCGATCGGCGAGATTCTCGAGCGGCACTTGCCGGCGCACCGGCGTCGAGTACGCCCAAAGATTGTTTTCAAGAATCAAAACGAAAGGTGCTTTTTGTGTGGCCGCGAAATTCAGCCCTTCGTGAAACACCCCGGTCGAGCTGCCCCCGTCTCCAATCCAGGTCATGGCCACGATCTTTTGTCCGAGGTAGCGCCCCCCAACAGCTACGCCGGTCATCACCGGAATCAAATCGCCTAGCATGGAAATCGGCGAAACGATGTGCAGGTTGTCCAGGTCCCCGAAATGGCTCGTTCCGTCCCTGCCTTTGGTCGGCGAATCGTACTTCGCCATGTGCTGCATGAAAATGTCGCGCGGCGGCACGCCCTTGACCAGAAGCGCTCCGATATTGCGAATCATGGGAGCGATCCAATCTTTTTTCTCGAGCGCATAACAGGTTCCAACGGAAATGGCTTCCTGCCCGAGGCTGGAGTAAAGCCCGCCGACAATTTTGTTTTGCCGGAACAGCTTCACCATGGTCTCTTCGACGGCGCGGTTCAACCGCATGTAGTAATACAGGTCCAGGTACTGCTGGCGCGTCAATTCCCGGGGCATTGACCTTGTCATTCCCGCTCCCATTTCCTAGGCCTCAACTGCGACCGCGCGCTCGGCGTCCGCGAGTCTCTGAAGAAATTCCTTTGTGGAAGCTTCCCTCAGCTCCAGGCCGAACAATTCTCCCAGATGCTTGGCAAAGCGTGGCGCGAGTTCTGATTCGCCGACCGCGCGCCCCAACAATTTCTCGAGGGATGTGGCTTTGCGATCCGCAATCCCACACGGCACGATCAGATCGAAAAATCGCAAATCCGTCGAAACGTTATACGCGAATCCATGCGATGTCACCCAGCGGCTGATGTGCACGCCGATCGCCCCGAGCTTCTCTTCCGTATTTCCCTGGTCCACCCAGATTCCGGTTTTCCCGGCGACGCGCTTGGCCGCAACTCCGAACTCCGCCGTCGCGCGAATCATGGTTTCCTCGAGCATGCGCACGTACCAAACCACGTCTCGCCGGATCGCACTCAGGTTCAAGATGGGATAGCCAACGACTTGGCCGGGTCCGTGATAAGTGATATCTCCGCCGCGGCTGGACTGATAGAATTCCACGCCTTTTTGCCGCAGGAGATGCTCGCTCACGAGCAAGTGTTCTCGCTTCCCGTTGCGGCCTTGGGTGATGACATGGGGATGCTCGCAGAGCAGAACAACATCTTCGATGGCCTCGGCTTTTCGCGCGGCGACGATACGCCTCTGCAGCGCGTACGCTTCCGCGTAACCGATCAGCCCCAACTCGACCTGTAATCCTTGGTTCATCGCAACTCGAACGACGGACCTATTCGCCGTTTTGCGTTCTCAGCTCTCCGTCTAACGATCAGAGAAAGGAGAGTTTCGAGAAGAAATCTTCCTCTCACCGAGATCCGAATCCGGTCGATCGAAACCAATGCGAACGCCTGGCCGTTGATCGGCAGGTTTTCACCAGTCCCTACACGTTAATCTGCAACCCGCGAACGCTCGCAAACGCGTCCCCCATCCCTTCCCAGACCGTAGGATGTGCGTGAATCATATTCATCATGTCGTCGATGGTGCCCTCGAGATTGAGTACCGCGGCGGCCTCCGCCAGAATCTCGGTGGCCAGCGGCCCGATAATGTGAATCCCCAGCACCTCGCCATAAGCTTCCTCGGAAACCACTTTGATGAACCCGTTGTGGTTCCCGAGAATCGTAGCTTTGCTGTTTCCTACGAACGGAAACTTACCGGTCTTCACCGCGTATCCAGCTTCGCGCGCCTGTTTTTCCGTTAACCCAATCGAGCCGATCTGCGGCTCGCAATAAGTCGCATTGGGGATGCGCGTCTTTACAATTTGCGGCACCGGCTTGCCCGCGATGTGCGTTACCGCGATGATCCCCTCCATCATCGCCGCATGCGCCAGTTGCGGCAGTCCCAGGACGATGTCGCCGATGGCATACAGTCCCTTTTCCGCCGTTTCCATATAATCGCCAACGTGCACGAACCCACGCTCCAGCTTGGCTTTGGACTTCTCGAGGCCGCAGCCATCGGTCATCGGCTTCCGTCCTACGGCAAGAAGCAGCCTTTCCGCCTGCAGGGTTTGCGACTTCCCATCCTTATCTTTGAAGGTCACGGTCACGCCTTTGGCGTCCTTCTTTGCGGAGTCCACGCTCGATCCCGTGAAAATCTGGATCCCTTTTTTCTGGAAAGCCTTGGTCAGTTCCGCGGAAATCTCTTCATCTTCGAGCGGCACCGCACGCGGCAATGCTTCCAGAATGGTGACCTGTGTCCCAAACGAATTGTAAACCGAAGCGAATTCCACGCCCACCGCGCCCGCGCCGACAACTATCAGCGATCTCGGGATTTCCGGAAGTTCCAAAATCGAGCGATTGGTGAGAATGGTCTTGTGGTCGGGCTCAATTCCGGGAAGCGACTTCGCTTCCGAGCCGCTCACCAGAAGCACGTTTGCGGCTTCGATCGTGGTTTGCTTGCCGTCCTTTTCGACGCTGATTTTTCCCGGTCCCTCGTACCGGCCCCAGCCCTGCACCCACTCGACTTTGTTCTTCTTGAACAGGAACTCGATGCCTTTCGCGTGCTTTTTGACGATTTTGTCCTTGCGCGCCAGTATGTTGGCCCAGTTGATCTTCAATCCGCTGACTTCAAACCCCAATTCGGCGCCATTTTTGATGTGCTCGTAAATATCTGCGTGATGCAACAACACTTTGGTGGGGATGCACCCGACGTGCAGGCAGGTGCCGCCGAGGAACGGGTCCTTCTCGACGACAATCGTCTTCAGGCCAAGTTCGCCAGCGCGAATCGCCGCCACGTAGCCGCCCGGACCGCTCCCGATGATCGCCACATCGTACTTAGCCACTCGTATTCTCCCTTCCGTGGGGGTCGCAACGGTGAGGCGAGTGCGCTCTCACCGTGTCACATTCGAATCATCTCGAGGGAATCAGGCCGCTAAGATCGGGTGCTGAGCGTCCGTGCCCTCGCAGACGCGCTCCGCAACGCAGAAAAAAAGGGCGTACAAAAAGCCGTCCGCACTTCCAGCGCAGACGGCTGCCTTCCAGCAAACACCAAAGTTTAACAGTCACTTGGCACCCTCGCAACCAGCCTTGTAATGACATCTTCTGTGTTTGTAACGCTCGTAACCGTTCCCTTAGGCTCGCAGTTTTCTGTTGAAGAATGAACCGTTCGGCGTCGACCATCCTACCGCCTGCCAATGTCGAGGCCCACGGCACTTGCAATTCGAATTGCGCGGACGTTGCGCTGTTGGACATTCCAAAGCGCAGAGATGAAGAAACAGGTAACGAAGTGAGGAGAATGGCCCTGACACTCATCCTCGTGTCCGCGATTCGGCCAAGAGGCTCTTTGCGAAACTCGCGAGCGCTCCCGCGCTTGCTGAACCCTCTCACCCTTTTCAAGCGCGCGGAATTGCCGGGAAGTACTGTTCTTCCAAAATCATGCGGTGGTGAATTTGATGCCCGGCGGTGATGAAACCCAGCGCGCGCACGGTCACTTCCTTCTGGCTGGCCACGCCGCGTCTCGACCATGCCTCTTCGTTGAACGACCGAAACAGCGCGACGCTGGCTCCGCGCACCGCGTCAAACTCCTCCGCAAGGTCCGCGAGCACCCGCGCGGCAAACCGCCCGTTCTTCACGAAGTCATCCTGCTCGAAACTGGCGAGCGGCGTCTGATCGCACCTGGCGATGCGCAGCCCGCGGTACGTGAAAATGCGCTCGGCGTCCGTGATATGCCCGAGAACTTCCTTTATCGTCCATTTGCCCGGCGCGTAGCGGAAATTTCCGTCGCGCTCGGACCGTCCTGCGAATAACCGCGACATGTGCAGCCGCTCGGATTCTAGAATGCTCAAGAGATCCGTACCGGGAACTTTGCTGATGTACTTGGCGTAATACTCCGCAAATTCTCCAGCCTCAGGCCTGTTCATGGGGACACCTCTCCGCATGGTGCAATTATAGCCTCGCTGCTTCCGCGGCGCACTGATCCCCATGGAATTCCCGGCAAAGCACCAAATGGGCGGAGCACTCCTGCGCTAAAGCAGTCGGCCAACGGCACGCCCTTTTCGCTGCCCCGCCTGCGGCCGCGTGCGCGTCGGCTTTCCGTTTTTGGCGACCTATTGCAAGATATCGCATGGCCATGATCACAATGCATCGCAAAACCATTCGCGTCGCTTTCCAGGGGGAGCCCGGTGCCTTCAGTGAAGCTGCCGCGATTCAGCTGCTCGGCGAGGCTATAACCACGGTGCCCCGCGCCACTTTCGAGGCCGTCTTTCGCTCCATCGCGGAAGAAGCTGCCGACGCCATTCTGGCCCCTGTGGAGAACTCCCTGGCGGGTTCCGTGGTGCGCGTGTTCGATCTGCTCCTGGAAAGCCAGCTCGCCATCGTCGCGGAAACGATTTTGCCGATCGAAATGCAGCTCATCGCTCTCCCGGGCGCTTCGTTGGATGATATCCGTTCCGTGGCTTCCCATCCCATGGCCCTGGCGCAGTGCGAGCGTCTTTTCGCCGCCCATCCGAAGTGGAAACGCGTTCCCGCCGAGGACACCGCCGGCAGCGTCCGCGAGATGATTTCTTCTGGAGATCAATCCCGCGCTGCCATCGCCGGGCGCCGCGCGGCGGAACATTATCACGGCCTGATTCTTGCCGAACGCGTCCAGGACAACCCGGAAAATTTCACGCGTTTCGTTCTTCTGGTGCCGAACCGGGAAGCTGCGGGGTGGCAATCTGCCGGGGCCCGCAAGACTTCCCTAGCCATGCGCCTCGCGCATCGCCCCGGCGCCCTGCTTGCTTCTCTCGAGCCTTTTGCGAAGTACGGAGTGAACTTGCTCAAAATCGAGAGCCGCCCGATTCACGGCCGTCCCTGGGAATATCAATTTTTCATTGACCTGGAAGCGGAGAACACCGCCAGCCTCGACCACGCGCTCGCGGAAGTGCGCCAAGCCACTAGCGAACTCCGCGTCCTCGGCCGCTATGTCGCAGCTTCTCGCTGAAAAAACAAAATGAGTCAACCTTTCCGCACACGAAGGAAAAGGCCGGCGCATGGCCGGCCTTTCCCCCTTACTGCCTTCGTGTCCCTTGCCTCTCTCTTAGCAGTAGCTGCACTCCGCATCGCCCATACCGCCGGCGGTTATGTCATCGCGCATTCGCCTCAGGCGCCGCCCCAGCCGCTCGGCAAGCTGATGACGCGCGCGCCACAACCGCGCCTTTAACGTGTTCTCGGTCACGCCGAGCTTCTTTGCCGCTTCGCCTGTCGAGTAGCCCTGCACTTCGCGCAGCACGAAAGCCGTACGCAGCAGCGGCGAAAGCTGGTCGAGATTCTCGCTGAGCATCTCGCGAATTTCGGTGTTCTCGAAAACCTGCTCCGGAGTCAGCCCGTCGTCCGCAAAGCGCTCGGTTGCCGGCAATTCATCCTCGCGCGGCGGTTCGTCCAGGGAAATCGCTGGCCGCGCCTTCGCGCTACGCCGCCGCATGAGCGCGGCGTTGATCACGATGCGCGTCAGCCAAGTCGAAAACTGCGAGCGGCCTTCGAAACGCTTCAGGTTGCGATATGCCGAAAGCAGCCCGTCTTGCAGTGCGTCTTCCGCGTCTTCGGTATTGCCCAGCACGCGTAGCGCCGTCTGGAACAGCGGACGCTGGTAACGGCGGAAGAGCGTTTCCACCGCTTGATGATCGCCGCGCTGTCCTGCCCGAATCAGCTTCTCTTCACTGCCTTGTATTCCCACAACTGCCTGCGTAGCCATTGTCGTCCCCCCAGTCCCGTGAAATCACTTTGACGTGTCACGTTGACAAAACTCTTTTCCTCAGTGCACCGGCACTCCGGCGGCGCGCATTTTCGGCTTCTTCAGCAGCATCAGAACCGGAATCACCGTCAAGAACACGATGCCCAGCATTTTGAAATCGTCGAGAAACGCCAGCATCGCGGCTTGCCGCTCGATGGTGCCGTAAACCATCGCTTGCGCCTGCGCGCTGGCATGCGCCGCCGTCGAGCCCATAGAAATCAGCCTCAACTCGATGTCATACAGCGCGTTGTGATATGCCGCGCTCAATTCGTTTGCGCGTTCCGTCAACCGCGCGATGTGAAATTGCGCGCGCCGGTCCAGCATGGTGGTGACAAACGCAATTCCCACGCTGGCGCCGATGTTGCGCGCCAGGTTGATGATCCCCGTGCCCATGTTGGTCTTTTCCTTGGGCACAAACGCAAACGCCGCCACATTGATCGGTATGAACAGAAACGCCAGTCCAAACCCTTGCAGCATGCGCGCCTCGACCGCGTGCCGGAAATCCAGCCCGAGGTCCCAGCCCGCCATCACAAACAGCGAGAGAGAGGAAACCACGCAGCCAAACGTAATCAGCAGTCGGGTATCCAACTTGGAGACCAGAATGCCGACGATCGGCATCATGCACATAATCACCGCTCCCCCCGGAGACAGCGCCAGGCCCGCCAGTTGCGCGGTGTAACCCATCAACTGCTGCAGGAGCTGCGGGATCAGCACGGTGCTGGCATACAGCACGAAGCCCAGGAAAAACATCGCCAGTGTGGCGATGGCAAAATTGCGCTCCTTCAGCATCCTCAAATCCACCACCGGCTCTTTCTCGCGCCACTCCCAGACAATTCCGGCGATAATCCCCACCAGCATCAGGGCGAAGAATCCGATAATAAATTTCGAGGCAAACCAATCCTCCCGCTGTCCCTTATCCAGGATGATCTGCATGCTGCCCAGCCCCAGGCTGATCAGCCCAATGCCGATATAGTCGATCCGGAATCCCGCCTTCAGATTCGCCTTTTTCATGTACGGCGGATCGCTGACCAGAAGGCTCGTCAGCAGCAGGGAAACAATTCCCACCGGGATATTGATGTAAAACACCCATCTCCACGAGAAATTGTCAGTGATCCAGCCGCCCAGCCAGGGTCCGATCGTCGGCGCCACGACCACGGCTATGCCATATACGGCAAACGCCATGCCGCGCTTCTCCAAGGGGAAGGTGTCGTTTAGAATGGCCTGCTCGCTCGGCTGCAAGCCCCCTCCCCCCGCGCCCTGCAGGATCCGGAACAGCACCAGCACGCCCAGGCTCGGTGCAAGCCCGCACAAAAATGAACTCGCCGTGAACAGGGCCACGCAGAGCATGTAGAACCGCTTCCTCCCCAGCAGTCCCGAAAACCAGCCCGACAGCGGCAGGATGATCGCGTTCGAAACCAGGTACGACGTCAACACCCAGGTCGACTGATCTTCGCCCACCGACAAATTGCCGGCGATGTGCGGCAGCGACACGTTGGCGATCGAGGTGTCCAGCACCTCCATGAACGTAGCGAGCGTCACCGTCAGGGCGATCACCCAGGGGTTGATGGTCCCGTCCGGCATCCTCAGCTTGGATAGAATCCTGTGTCTCATCGCTTTCGGTTCCCGCCCCAGCTCCCTCTGCGAGTGATACTTTTCTACCTACGACCTGCTTCCTCCCTTGCTTTATTCCCGCTTAGTGCGTGATCACTGTCGCGTCCACGTTCATTCCCGGGCGCAGCACAGCCTTCTCCGATGGAATCGGATCGAGAACAATCTTCACAGGGACCCTCTGCACGACTTTTACGAAGTTGCCGGTGGCATTTTCTGGCGGCAGCAGGCTCAACACCGATCCGGTCGCCCCGGCGATCGAGTCCACGTGCCCGGCGAAGGTTCTTCCATAGGTGTCCACTTTCACTTCCGCCTTTTGTCCCGGCTTCATGTTCTTCAGTTGCGTCTCGCGGAAGTTCGCCGTCACCCACACGCTCTTGAGCGGCACGACGACCAGCAGCCCTTGCCCTGCTTGCACGATCTGTCCCGGCTCGACCTGCTTGTGTGTCGCCACGCCGTCCACCGGAGCGGTGATTTCCGTGTAGCTCAAATTCAGTTGCGCCGCTTCCAGCGCGGCGCGCGCTTGCTCCACTTTGGCGATCTTCGCCTGAGCGTCCGCGGCCTTCATGCTCACTTGCTTTACGTTCGCATGCGCAGAAGCCACTTCCGCCTTCGCCTGCTCGACGCGCGCCTTGGCGGCTTCCAGTTGCGCCTTGGCCACGTCCACGTTGCGTTGCGCCTGCGCGAGCTTCTCCCGATCCGCCTTCAGGGCGCTGGCTGTGGCGTCGGCGTTGGCTTTCGCCGCGTCGTACTGCTGTTTCGAGATTTCGCCTTTTTCCATAAGCGGCTGATACCGCGCCAAGTCCGCCTTCGCCAATTCCGCGTTGGCCAGGCTCTTCTCCACATTCGCCTGCGCCCAAGCGAGATCCGCGGTTTGTGCCTGTTCATAGGTGGTTTGCGTGCGCGCCAAATCGGCCTGCGTCTCGAGAAGCTGCGCATCTGCGCTGGTTGTTCCACTCAATACGTTTTCCCGCGTCCGCGGCACGTCCACTCCCGCCGACTGCGCTTCACTTTCTGCCAGCAGCAGAGAGGCCTTCGCCTGGTCCAGCGCCGCCTGGTAATCACGCGGATCGATCTTCACCAGCCCTTGCCCAGCCTTCACCGGCTGGTTGTCGTCCACCAACACTTCGGCCACGCGTCCGTACACCTTCGAGGCGATCGGAGTGATATGTCCATCCACCTGCGCGTCGTCGGTCGACTCGCGGTTCTGGTAATAGAGCAACAATCCCGCGAGCGCGGCCAGCGTCACCGCTCCCGCGCCAACAAGCAGCCGTTTCACTCTCGGATTGGCCAGGCCCTTGGCGGGTTCGTCCAAATGCAGCTCTTCAGTCACCTGCGGCGCCCTTGCTGCATTTTCCAATCCGACTTCTATCTCGACGCTCATCATTCCCCCGGTGTCACTTAGCGTAAGTTTTTTCCATCTGTCCGATGGATCGTGCCAGGTCCGCTCGCGCTTGATTGAACCGGTAAAGCGCGGCGATCTGATTGTCGTTCGCGCGGGACAGTGAATCCTGCGCCTGGATGACCTCGATATTGTTGGCCACGCCTGCTTTGAAGCGGTCGCGCGCCTGATCAACCTCTTCTTTTGAAAGCTGCACGCCCAGATTTGCTACCTGCACTTCGCTGCGCGCCGAATCCAGATTCAGCAGCGCGGTCTTCACATCCAGCGCGATCTGGTTGCGCAAATCGGCACTCTGTTCTTCGAGTTTCCGGATTTCCAGGTCGCTGCTCACCACTTCTGCGCGAATCCTTCCCCCCGTGAACAGCGGCAAATTAACGCTTGCTTCATACGTATAGGTTGGCAGCGTGGTGCTCCCGGAATTGCCGACGTAAGTGAACTCGCCGTCAAACCGAACGTTCGGCAGCCGCGAGGCTTGGGCCGCTTTTTTCTGGTTTTCCGCGGCCTTGATTTGCGAAGCCAGCGCTTTCCACTCCTGCCGGTTTGCCATAGCCTCTTCGATGCTGGCTTCGACCTGCGGCTGCGGCGTCTCAAAAAAACTCAGGGAGTCCGCCAACTCGATCTTCTCCCGAGGATCCAGATTCAGCAGCCGGCTCAAGCCGTAAAGAGAAGTCTCCCGATCGTTCTCCGCTTCGAGCAGTCTCTGTTTTTCGTTTTGCAGTTCCACATTGGCGCGCAGGGTGTCGATTCCCGTGCCCACGCCTTCTTTCTGCAGGTCGGCAGCCTGGTCATAGAGCGCTTGCGCCAGTTCCACCCGCGATTGTGATGCTTCCACGTTCGCCACTGCCCGCAACGTCCCGATGTATTGGGAGACCACCAGCAGAATCACTTGCTCGCGCGTTGCCAGGCTGTTGGCCTTACTCGCGCCCGAGGTGTTCTGCGCCGCTTGAAACCTTCGCCACAATGTCAAGTCGAAGACCGGCGCGCTCACACTCGGGCCAGCCGAAAACAGTTGAAAGGGTCCCACAGTCTTCGGAAGTCCTGGGAACGCTGGCACTCCGCCAAACTGAGCGCGCAAATTTATCTTTTGCGCTTCGTCGGAAAGGCGCGCACTGACTTGCGGCAGCAAGTCGGCTCGCGCAATGTTCTTGTCCTGCTCGCTCTGTGCCGCGGTCAGGATAGCGATTTGCGCCGTGGGATTCTGCTTGAGCGCCAGCGCCACCGCCTGATCCAGCGTCAGCCGCACGTGGTTTGGCGAATTCGCGGAGGGCGCCTGGGCTCGCGGGCCGGACTGGGCGCGAACCGTGGTCACGTTCGCCAGCAAGCTCAACAGGATGATATAGAAGACGATGTGCGAGCCCTTGGTACGCTCTTTGCGGCTGTGGCTCTTCGTCTCCTTCTCACTTTTCACAATGTCGTCGACGATGGCCTGATTCAGGCAGCCCTCGGCAACCAGCTCCCCGCCCTGCCGGTGGATCTCTTTGAGCAGCATCTTTCCCGCGGCATCGATGAAGCTGACGCCGCAAAGATTCACGTTCACCTTTTCGCCCGGCGACCCTTGATGGACCTCGCGCCAGCACTGCTCAAGTGTGCCGACCAGCGGCCCAGCCAGCCGGCCCTCTATGCTCAGCACGGTCTTGCCACGCCTCTTCTGTGTAGTGATTCGTAGCATTGATTGCTCTCGTTTGGTCCTGTTATGTGCATGAACGTCTCCACTCAGTTGCCAAGCCAAGTATCCACGTAACAGGCTGCAAATACGGTATTTATGCGAAATAGCATCCTCGGCATCAACTGTCGCGAGTGCCCATATAGCGTCATATGGCGAAATACGAGCTATCATCTAGTGCTAATTAATGGGCAGAGGCCAGTCCTCACTCTTAGGCATTGACGCGCCCCGGTGCGCCGACAACCTCTGAATCGAGCGCGGTTGGGGTTCGGGCGCAAAGCCCGAATGCGAACGGCCGCCCCGGCGGTGAGGACCTCTCTTTCTTCCCAAAGGATGCGCTCTGCTTCGCGACGCAGGATACGCTCACGGGACGAGAGCACGCGCTGCTTTGGTCCCCGCTCGCTTCTTGCCGAAGTTGCGCACAAACAGCACTCGTTTCCGGCCGACTTGCTCTTCGCCGTGTTTTTGCGCCGCGGCGCCCGAGACGATGCCCGTTAGCGTGACTGCCAACCGCACTTTGTCGCAAAGCAGATTTCCGCCCTGCAAGCAGTCCCATACGATCTTGCTCCGGTTGGCGGTCTAGAGTTGCCTACGTGCGAGTCCCCCGATAGGTTACGGCGCTATTTAACTAAACGCTGTTAATCTTCAATGAAAAAATTTTTCTTGCCTACGCCTGCAACCCTGCTACCAGCGTATCTACCGTAAAATGAATCACTTTCTCGCGTCCCACCCACGGAAATGCCCGGTGCGTGATCAATAGCGAAGTAATCCCGTGAATCCCGGCCCAGAGCGTCTGCGCCGCCAATTCCAGATTCGTCGGGCGCAGCTTCGCCGCCTTGATGCAGTCGCTTACCCCTTGGATCAAGAAAGAAAACGCCTCAATCCCGGGCGAGTTCTCTTGATGATGCTTCTTCTCATCCAGTCCCTCAGGGAGCGGCATCATGAACGTAGTCCGGTACTGGTGGGGATTCTCGAGGCCAAATTCAATGTACGCGATGAGCCCGCGCTTCAGCCGCTCGACGGGGTCTCCCGGTTGCTTCATGATCTTGCTCAGGCGCTCGACCAGCCGGGCGAACGTTTCTTTGCACACTTGCTCGAGCAGTTCGGCCTTGTCCCTGAAGTAGATATAGATGGTTGTCGGCGAGTACTCGATTTTGTCCGCGATGCGCCGCATGGACACGTTTTCGTACCCGTCGTGCACAAACAGTTCGCTCGCGGCGTCCAAGATCTCCTGCCGTAAGTACTTCTTCTGCCGCGCTCGGCGTTCCTTTATGCCCATCCCTGCGCTGCTCTCACTTACTTAACGGTGTTAATGATACCCGCACCCACTGGCACGGTCAACTGCTTTTGCCTTTGAGTTTGTAACCCATTGTAGGGGCGGGACTTGGCCCGTCCGCTGGCGATTGCCGGCTCGCGCCGCCGCGCTATCGTTTCACCGCGATGGCCATCAACTCGAAGTGCCCCCCGACCAACAGCGAGCCCGCTCCGATGAATTCGCGAGCCGGATAGTCCTTGGTGGTGAAGTAGCTCGCGTAAATGGGATTGAACTTTTGAAAGAGCGACAAGTCGGAGCAGGCTATCTGCACGTACACCAGGTCGTCCATGGTCATCCCCGCTTGCCCCAGCACTTCCTTTTCTCCGTCAAGCAATACTTTAATCTCATCTTCTACTTTATCCGGCACCTTGCCGGTCTTTGGATCAATTCCGATGCGCCCTGCCAAATAGAGCGTGTTCCCAGAGAGGATCGCGTCGCTAAACGGCGCTGAGACCGGCCCTCCGGCAAGCTTGATTACCTTTCGTGTCGGCTGGATCGTCACCTGCGAAGATACTCCGCTAGCCGTCAAAATTCCTCCCCCGAGCAACACCACCGCGACAAACCCCATTCGACGATTCATCGTTTCCTCCTCGATACGATCGTGTGTGATTCTGCAAGTCTTCCTCCCCCAGGCGGCGCGAGTGTAATACTCCATCCCTCCATCGGCAAGCAAGACCTCGAACCGCTCGACCCGCGTGGTGGGTCCGCTTGGATAGCGGAGAATATTCTTCCGCTTATGGTTCTTGCGCGCGGCCGCTTCGATGCGAAAGCTTTCAGGGCAGGGGAGCGGTCGGCGTGCGCGGCTTTTCGGAAGCGGAGGGTTTTGTCGGAGAGGAAGACGCCGGCGCAGGCTGCGCGGAGGCGGGCGGAGTCGCGCGCGGCGCGGGCTTCGCCCCGGAAGGCGGATCCGCGGAGGTGTGAGCAGGCGCGAGGAGGTCATCGATGATTTTGCTGGCAGCCGCTTTGCTGACGCCGCAATTGCGGTCCCAGATACGGCACTGCGCCAGCGTATATTGGCAACCGCAGCTGCAGGACTCCGCGTTGAATTTGTGAAGTGCGACGGTTCTCTGCTCCGGCGTCAGCTTGGACAGATCGATGCCGGGAAGCTCGGTGGCACGGTTAGCGTGCTTCAAGAAAATCTGTCCGGTATCCTCGAACGTTTCCACTTTCACGTTGCCGATGGGCAAACCGAGCAGCGACCGAATCTCCACTTCGTAAAGAACAGGATCGTGCAAGCCTTCGTGCTTTTGCACCACGCGGCCTTGCGCATCGAGCAAAAATGAAGTAGGGAGCGCCGGGATACCGCCATACTCCAGCCGCAATGCATCCGTGGCAATCGCGACGGGATAGTTGATCCCAGATTGGTCGACAAATTTCTTGATGGCATCCGGATCGTCGTCATCCACAACCAGGCCGATGATCTGCAGCTGGTCCTTGTATTTGTTTTGCAGCTCGACGAGATCGGGGATTTCGGCGCGGCACGGTCCGCACCAGGTGGCCCAGAAATTCACGACAACCACTTTGTTTTTGTACTCAGCCAGGCTCAGTGGCTTCCTTTCGAGGGTATCGAGCTTGAAGTCCGGTGCGGGCTCGGGATTCCGAACCAACCGGATCGTGGGTTGCTGCGCCAAGACCGGTGCCGCGAGAACGCAGCCAAGCAGCAGAGCGACGAACTGTGGTTTCTTGAAACGCATAGCTTCCTTTTAGGAAAACACAAAGAGGAGAAGAAACCAAGTGCGATGCTCCGAGAGTGTGCCGTTCCCGCTCATCTTCCGCGCGAGGCAGGGCGAACGGTTGACGACACGGCTGCTCGGTCCGTTTTCGCGCTGACCCCTTTGGTACTTACAGTACTCCGTATTTTCACCAGGATTGCAAGTATTGCGCCCTCCTTCCGCCACGGCAAAAGCATCCCGCTTTATTTCAAGCACTTATGAGTCGAGCTTCAGGCGCCCGCTGTGCCTTAAAGATCATGGGAGGGTAACCTATGGTTTGGACCAAACTGGGTTTGACCAAGCAACGCTCGCGCGGGTTGCAGCCGAAAAATCTACATCGGCCGCACTTGAGCAAGCGGCACTACCTCATCGCGGGAGGCGCAGTTCTGCTGGCAGCGGCGCTGGCAAGTAGCGCGGTTGCCAAGTGGGGCAGCGACCCGGTCACGGTCCCGGAACACACGCGAATCCACGTGGTTCTGGATCAGGCCGTGTCCACCAACGCGAGACCGGGGCACCACTTCCGGGCCACCGTCTCGAAGCCCGTGGTGATCGAAGGCAAAACGGTCATCCCCAAAGGCGCACACGCCGAGGGAGTTGTGGTCGAAGCGAAGGAAGCGGGACGACTCAAGGGTCGTGCACGATTGCTGCTCGCACTGCAGTCGCTGGACGTGGACGGGCAGAACTATCCCGTTCACACCTACTCTTCCCGTGAACTTGGTCATAGCCACATGAAGCACCACCTGCTGTGGATCGGCGGCGGGGCCGGCGGAGGCGTGCTGATCGGCGCCTTGGCCGGAGGCGGAATGGGCGCAGCTATCGGGGGACCCGTCGGCGCTGCCGCGGGAACCACCGTGGCGCTCATCACGGCGAAGCGCGACCTCAAGCTTCGCCCGGAGACGCCGCTCACGTTCCAGCTGTCGAAGCCGGCAAGCATCAACGTGAAGACCTGACGCGCTGCGCCGCACCATCGCGACCCGCGAGGGATGCGCGCAACGAGCAACAACCACACCAAACAACCCAACGGCGGCGCGGCACGGAGCGAAGGCTCTGTGGCGCCCGCCGTGATTCTGCCCCCGGTCTAAGGTTTTGTTTCCCTTGCGACTCTTCGCTTTCTTCTCACGCTCGACTCCGTAACGACGAGTCCCGCCTTTGCCAGGGCGATTGCCTCGAAATCCTCGCGCCATCTGCGAATTTTCTTCTCGACCTCCTCTCGCCCACCCGCGCCGTTACCTTCTGCCTCCGTGGTACAATCTGCGCAACCGGTTATTCGCCCATTTCCCTGTCCGACGGAGGCACCGAATGCATCGCCGTGTCCTGACTCTGTTTACGTTCGTTCTCGCTTTGGGAATCTCCAGCCTCGCGCTATCCGCGGCCGCTTTTGCGCAGGAGCATCCCGAACCTGCCGTTCCCGCAAAGGCGAAGGCCGCGGTGCTCATGGCCGGCTACGGCAATTGGCATCACCCCGTTTCGACGAGGAACGCGCAGGCGCAGGCGTTCTTCGATCAGGGCCTGCGCCAGATTTACGCGTTCAATCACGATGAAGCGATGCGCTCGTTTGAACGCGCCGGCGAACTTGATCCCAAGCTGGCTATGGCGTTTTGGGGCGTCGCGGAAGCGGTGGGGCCGAATTATAACGATCCCGCAAGCGAAGACCGTTTCGTGCAGGCACACGCGGCGGTTGAGAAAGCGCAGGCACTCGCGGGCAACGCTTCCGATAGTGACAAAGCGTACATCGCGGCGCTGGCAAAGCGCTTCCCTGCCGATCCCAAATCGGATTGGCACGCCGCGACGGAACAGTATCGTGATGCGATGCGCGAGGTAATGAAGCGGTTTCCCGACGATCTCGATGCGGCGACGCTTTTCGCGGAGGCCGGGATGAATCTGCACCCCTGGGGCCTGTGGCGCCCGGACGGAACGCCGGAAGAGGGCACGGAAGAAATTGTGGCGACATTGGAGTCCGTGATTCGGCGCGAGCCCAATCACCTGGGCGCGATTCACTATTACATTCACTCGGTCGAAGCTTCCAACTCGCCGGAGCGGGCGTTGGCCGGTGCAAATCATCTGGCCGACCTGGCACCCGCCGCGGGACATATCGTGCACATGCCCGCGCACATCTACATCCGCACAGGCGATTACCAAGCGGCGTTGAAAACCAACCAGAAAGCCGCGCTCGCCGATCAGGCATACCTCAAGGGCGGCGCCGCTCCGGGGATTTACTCGATGATGTATTACAGCCACAACCTGCACTTCATCGCCATGGCTGCGGCGATGAACGGCAATTATGCCGAGTCGCGGCGAGGCGCGCGGTTGCTGGCGGCAAACGTGGGTCCGCACGTGAAGGACATGCCGGCGCTCGGCGGCTTCATGACCGTGCCGATGGCCGTGGAAGTGCGCTTTCACAAGTGGGATGAGATTCTGAACATGCCGCCGCCGGACCCGGCAATCGAAACCGCCACCGTGTTCTGGCATTTCGCTCGCGGGCTGGCGCTGGCCGGCACGGGGGATTTGCGTGGTGCCGAGGCAGAGCACACGATTGTCGCGGAGGCGGAAGAGAAAACCTCACCGGACGCCATCTTTCAGATGCCCATCAACAATAAGACCAAGGACATTCTAAAGATTGCCGAGAACGTGCTCGGTGCGAAAATCTCGCTCGCGAAAAAGGACATGGACGCCACGGTGAAACAGCTGCGCGCCGCCGTGGCACTGCAAGATGGCTTGAAATATGACGAGCCGCAAGATTGGTTTTATCCCGTGCGCGAGTCGCTGGGCGCGGTGCTGCTGAAAACCGGCGATTACGCGGGAGCCGAGGAAGTCTTCCGCGCGGACCTGGAGCGCAACCCGCGCAACCCTCGTTCGCTGTTTGGGCTCGAAGAAGCGTTAAAGGCCGAGCACCGGACTTACGACGCAGGCTTTGTCCGCAGACAGTTTGACGCAAGCTGGAAAGGCGCTCGGCGACCAACTGCCGACGACCTCGTTTAAGGGGGACCCTTACGCGAGCGAAATAACCCGCGGCGCGGAGCGGTTGCGAGCGCGCCCCTCAAAGAGGGACATTTCGCACCTATGAGTTGTTACCTTATGAGGTTTCCGCGATACGATTGCGCCGCCGATCCTGCCGGTTCATAAGGGGAAAGAAGTTTCAGATCGGAACGCCCGACTGCCCCACGGCTTTTGTCTTGCAACCATTGGATGTTCCGGCACGGATTCCGGACCGCCGGGGGATCGCCGTTTCAGCACCCTCCCCGACGCCAACAATTAAGGTGCAAGGGCATGAATATGGTTTAGCGCGGGTTTCCGGTCATGGACGCGCGGTGTCCGGTGGTGATCGAAAAATAATCCATCCACTGTTTGCGAATCCCTTCGGCTCGCTCGACGAGCTCGCGGCTTGGTTTTTCGCCGTGCCGAACGACAATTACCATTCCGGTGTTGAACTCCCGCTGCGATTTGTCGACGCCGGGCAACCGCGGGCCCTCCTCGGCAATGACCTCCTGAATCGTCACCTTCGTTCGGTCTGCCTTGAAAACCGCGTGCCCATTCGCGTCTTTCCCCGCGGGAACCAGATTGCGCAGGATGAAGAAGTCGGGCACTTCCGCCGCAGTGATCAGCCCCATAAGGTAGAGGTCGAGATAGGACCATCCCGTGGCGGGCACGTAATAGTCGTCGTCCAGCTGCGTGTAAGTGCCGTCAAAATTGTCTTGCCAGACGCCTCCTCCCATAATGGAAGCTTCCGTAGGCCGGCGGTATGGAAAAGCCACCGGCGCTTGCAATCCTCTCGCCCAATGAACAGGTCCGAGCGGTATGGTTTCGTCGCCTACTTTTGCCGAAACGAACGCGGCCCACCGGTGGCCCATTTCGTGCGCGATTTGTGACATGGCGTACATATACGGAGGCAGCTGACCCTCGGCTGAAATCTCGGCCAGTTGCTGCTGGTAGAACGTAATGTAGTGGTCTGCGCCTACGGGCGCGTCCACGGGCGGGCGCTCCTGCATCTGATTCGAGCCGACATACACGGGTTGCACAAATCCCCATTGGAACCTGCCCGGCGTGCAGTAGGAGTCGAGCCCGTACTGCTTCGCGCCGATTCCGGTGACGGCGTCTCCCACCGCACCGAGTGGCCCGTTGCTCGGAGTGCCCGCTTCCTGGTTATCGACCCGAAAGTCCGAATAGTATGCGAGGAAATCGAATTTGTCGCCGAGGCTTTTGATCACCGTGCAACTCATGTCGCGGGGATTCGGCAGGGCGTAGTAGTGAAAGGCTTCGTACAGCGTCGGGAAAGGCCCGTCCTGCGGCCTGAGAGCAGATAGACGTACCTCCGGATTCTGCATGCCGCCGAGCGCCACGGCTTTCGCGGGGATCACCGCCACCGGCTCTTCGGAACCGGCAGCTGAAGCATCGGCAGAAACGTAGATTTGCTTGGCTCCCCGCAGGGTGGCTGGCAGGATTCCTTGCATAGAAATCGTGTTGCCGCTCGTCTTCACGCCGCGCGAAACACCTTCACCAAAGGCCAAGTACCGCGATGCGCCCCCGCTCGCGCGGTTCCGTGGCGCAAAGCCGCGAATGGTCCAGAGGGCGTCGGCAGGGGCCAACGCGCCCGCGGACAGAGCCCTAGGCGCGTGGGCGTAAAAGTAGACTCGATAGGCAATCCCCGCAACGCGTGGATCTTCCGCGGGCAACGGCGGACCAGCCGTTTCAAAGGTGGCCTTCAGCAGCACTCCGCCCACCACCGAAAGCTTCAGCTTTTGAACGTCTAGATGCGCGGCAGAAGGCGCGTGCCTTGGAGCGGAGAGAGTAGTGAGCGGTTTCTCTGCTTCCGCGGAAACGAGCGGGTAGATGCCGACGATGGCGTCCTTCGCCGCAAGGTGATCGTAAGACATCTCCATCGAGCCGTCTTTGTGCAGCAGCGCCTGGAACCGATTGACGGTCTTCGTCCATGTAAAGTCCTGGATGTTGCCGTACGGTTCGGTGACGTCCCAGGTAATCACCACGCGATCCGCAAGCTCCTTCACGTAGCGGTCGCCGGACATACGCGGTTTGAAAAACACGCAAATCGCGGGAACGGTGTTGACCAGGTTCGCTGCCGCTTCGCCCAAAGGATCAAAACGTCCAATCGAAACGCCGCCCGGATCGCGGCGCGCAGGGCCGGGACCGGTGCCAAGGCCAGGCGGAATCTCCGGTTCGCCGAAGCGAATCGATCCCGTGACGCCAACCGCGAACGCATCCCAGTTTTTCCCGGAAAAAGGAAAAGAAAAGTTGTGCAGCTGAACATGAGGCTCAGTGATTTTCTGACCGAAGTCGGCGTCCCACTCGAGCGGCAGGTTTTCCACGCGGTATCCTTCGTCGACGGGAGTGAAGCGAAGGGTCTGCCGATCCAGGTCGAAGAGGTTCTCCCGGCCAAGCGCGCCCTCGGCCAGCTCCATCAAGATCAGACTTCCGACGATGGAGACCTTACCGATGGGCTTGCCCGGCTCCTCACGCTCCTGAGCGTAAGCGCCGGCGACCGGCAGAAGGCCGATAAAGAGAAGTGGCAGTTCGAAAAGAACGGCTTGACCTCGGGTCACGCGCACCCTCCCTCCGACATACCATGAGCCTTACGTATACAGCAGGCAGGATGCTAAGGGAAGAGGTTCGGGGTTCGCCGTAGGGAGGCAGAGGGATGCCTTCCCGGTGAGACTCCCCGAGCGGAGAGCTACGCAGCCTAACGTTGCGAGCCCGGTGCGTTCGAAGCAGACGCGCTTGCAGTGCCGCCGATGGCGTCGCCGTTGACCACGAGTTCCACACGGCGATTGCGTTGGCGGCCTTCCGCTGTGTCATTCGAAGCGACCGGTTGGGTCTTGCCGAAACCGCGGGCGGTGATGGACGAACCGGCGACTCCCTGCTCGGCAAGAAAATCGCGCACGGAGTCGGCGCGGCGCTCGGAAAGCTGCTGATTGAATTCGTCGCCGCCAACGCTGTCGGTGTGACCTTCGATCTGCAGAGTCAGGCCGGGATGCGCAAGCAGGATGCCGGAGATTTTTGCCAGCTTCTCGCGAGCGCCGGGCTTGAGCGTGAAGCTGCCGGTGTCAAAGAGCACGTCGGACATATTCACGATGAGGCCGCGAGCGGAGTCGCGCGTTTGTAAAATGGAATTCAGTTGAGCGAGAAGCTGTGCGCGGAGCTGGGCTTTTTCGGCTTCGGCTTGCGCAGCAGCCTGGCGCGCTTTTTCGGCGTCGGCTTCAGCGGCGGCTTTGTCGCGAGCGGCTTGTTCTGCGGCGGCTTGCGCAGCGGCTTTTTCGCTAGCCGCTTTCTGTGCTTCGGCTTCGGCGGCTTGCTGCTGGGCTAACGCGGCAGCGCGAGCCTGGTCGGCTTCCGCTTTCTGACGCGCAGCTTCAGCGGCGGCTCTTTGCGCTTCCTGCTTCATGCGCAAGGCCTCTGCTTGCGCGGCTTCGGCATCGGCGCGGGCTTTGGCCTCGCGCTCCTCTGCAGCCCTCTTGTCCGCAGCAATCTTCGCTTGCGCGTCTTCCTCGGCTTTTTGCTTCACGGCCATGACGCGGGCTTCTTCCGCGGTGACCACGACTTCGCGGGCGGCGGCCTCGACGGCCTTCCGGTCGCTTTTATGAGCATAGGCTTCTTCGGCGGCGCGGAGCTGCTGCTCAGCTTTCGCGAGCGTGGCGGCAGCGTACTTATCGGCCAGAGCATTATGCGCGATGCGCAGGGAATTGCGTGCTTCGAAGAGCTCGAGCGGCGTCTTGCGGTCAATGCCGAAGATCGCGCCTTCGATCTTGGTGTTCGCCGAGGAATAGACCCCGCGGCCAACGAGTTCGTAGCTGGCGGTGATGTTCTCGACCTTGGTCATGGAGGTGTTCATGATGTTCTCCAGAACCACCGTGTTACCGGGCTGGGTCACGGCAAAATACGGCTCGGCGGTGACGATCATGCCAAACGTTTGCATATCGGTGATGGCTTTGACTTCGCCCGCGCCACCCTTCAGCACCACTTCGCCGAGATTCACCGCGCGTCCTTCGGGCGAAACAGCCCACAGAACATAGGTGAGATATTCCAGACCGAATTTGGTGGTCTCGTCCACGCCCACGAATTTCGCCTCGATCTCGACGCGGCTCCCCTTGTTCTGCACTTTGGCCTCGCCGCTGGCCTGCGGCATCAGTTCGGTGCCTTGAAAGTCGATCTTCACCGCACCGCCGGTGCGGCGGTAGTTCACCGCTTTGGTGGTGCGCGAAACACTGGCAGGAGCAGCGGCCGGAACGGCCGAAGGCGCCTGAGCGCGCGCGGGCGCGGCAAGCCCCCCAAGAATCCCTGCGATGGTGAGAAGAGCGGGTGCGATTTTCACGTTACTCCCCTTCTCGCCCTAAAGGGCGACACCCAGCGGCGAGCCTCCTTATTCCGTCTAGGGGGCTCCGGCCGGGTCGACAAACCGAGCCGGGGAAAACTTTTGACATTCCCACGAGCGAGGTATGTCGTTTCGTATCTACAGGCTAGCAAACAAGAAAGCAGGGGCAAGGAATCTGGAGGAGTTCCTTGCGTAAACAATTACACTGGCCGAAAGGGCAAGGAGCTGGGCACGAGGAAAGCAGCAGCCCGAAAGGCAGCTAAGCCTAGGGAATTGCACCGTTTAGAGCCAAATCTGCTGGGTATCTACAGGGACCGGAGAAACTCGAGAAGCGCTTCCTTTTCGCTCGCTTTGAGCTTTTCAAATCTCTCAGTGACCTGCTCGGCTTCGCCTTTATGACGACGAATGGCGTCGAGCAGGGTGACCGAGATGCCGTCGTGCATCAGGCGCGAGTGCAGGCGCACACCCCATAGCGGCGCAGTACGGATTTTATTGGCCGCGCTTTCGAAGCTCGAGGGATAGAGGTTTTTCCAGGTGATTGAATACATTCTCTTACCGTAGTGCTCCGTCATGGACTGGACAATCCCATCGCCCGTGCCGACGTCGTGAAGCAAGAAATCACCGTAGGGATGAAACTGTTTGTCGGCCATGGCGGCGGAAAGGGTGAGTGTGCCGCCGTCGAGTGGCGTGCCCGCAGAGGCGGTGGTCA
>DATAIH010000174.1:0-7381 GCA_036262755.1 Candidatus Acidiferrum sp. | reverse complement strand
GAGCGCTTCATGAGATCTTCGCCGTAGAAATGAAACTTATCGGTGTTGTAGTACGCATAGGATGTAAACACAGCGGGTACAACGCCGGCGGCCTTGATCCGGCGGAGCAGGTCATCGTTAACCAAGGTGCAATGCGTGATTTTGGGGCGCGCGTCTTCTCTTGGGAAGACCCGCTGCGCGCGCTCGAACGCGGAGAGAACCATGTCAATTGCGACATCGCCATTGGCGTGGCAATTGACCTGAATCCCCGCCCGATGCACCCGCTCAATCCAGGCGTCTAGGTCCTCCTGCGTCTCTGTGATGTTGCCTTGATAGGGCGGGTCGATGCCGGGATACGGTTTGCTCAGCGCCATCGTGCGCTCGGAAAATGATCCGTCGGCGGTGTGCTCGGAGGTGGCCCCGAAACGGATCCACTCATCCCCAAAGCCGGTCATGATGCCTCCGGAGAGCATCGACTCGAGGACACCGCCATCCGCCTCATAGCTCACACGATGCAGAAGCTCTCCCCGCGCTCGAACCTGTTGTAAGGCGGAGAGATCACCGCCTTCGTGGTGCACGCTTGTAAGACCATAGCGGACAAATTGTTTCGAGATATAAGCCAGCCCGTCACGGTCGCGCTGTGCCTGTTGCTCAGCCGTAAAAGTGGGCCGTTCGCCGACTTTGTTGAACACCCTGCGCGCGCGATCCGTAACGCGGCCGTTGAGCTCGCCGCTTGTGTCACGGTCAAAAGTTCCCCCCGGAGGATTGCGGGTATCCTTGTGCACGCCCGCCAACTCAAGGGCTTTGCTGTTGTAGAACGAAGTATGTCCGCCGCGATGGTGCACTGCAACGGGGTGATCCTTTGACACTTGATCAAGGTCGCGGACGTTAAGCTCTCGATTGTCTTTTACTTTGGTGTCGTCGAAGAAATATCCCTCGACCCAGACGCCTGCTGGAGTCTCCCGGGCCTTGGCGCGGAGTTTGTCGATGATACTGGCGATGGTCACAAACTCGACCACATAAGGGTTGCCGACGAGAAGCTCATAGAGCAATACGCTGCCCGGCGCATGATTGTGGCAGTCGATGAAGCCGGGGACAACGGTCATCCGCTTGGCATCGAGCGTCTGCGTGCCTTTTCCGATGAACGTTTTCATTTCTTCGGTTGTCCCAACCGCCGCGAAATGCCCCGCTTTGACCGCAAACGCCTCGGCCTTCGGCGCACGCGAATCGACGGTGTACACCTTGGCGTTAAAGACCACCAGATCGGCGTCTCGGCCTTGAAGATCGCCAGCTCCGCGCGGCCACCCAAGAGCACCGGTGATGCCGACGGCCCCGGCCAGCCCCATAAATTTTCTTCGGCTGTGACGGTTGTTCTTCATAGTTCGCCTCGTGTGATTCGAAGTGCATGGCAATTGCCTGCCAGTCAGTTAGCGAGACCGCCAGAATCCCGCAGTGGGCTGTCAAAACCGGCACAAGGCTAGCACAAAAGGCCGATGTGCACGTGGCTGCTAGGAAATTACAGACTGTTAGGAAATGACCATCTCATCTGCGACGGCGCGCTTGGCAACGCACAACCTTGCCCCTCCAAGGGCCTCGTTTTCCCTTATATCCCTTCCATGATTTCCGCATGGGTGTGCAGTTGTGTCGCTTTCAAGTCAAACAAGGAGATGGCCTTGAAACAGCTTGCGTGGCGTTGTCAGAAGCAAGGGTCGATACGGTCGAACCGCTTGCCTACGTTCAACGGAATTTCGAGATCGACAACCTGCGGCTCGGAGATTTTCAACGCGGCGCGGCGCCCGTCTCACCCTGCGTGGGGCCGGCTATTTCGGCAGTCTAGCTGCTGCGGCCTCCCCGCCTTGAACCGCGTGGTGATCACCACGCAAGTAGACGCGCGTCAACCGATGGCCCTCTCGGTCGGCATCTGTCCAGGGCCAGACCCCGAGGTTGGATGCAATGGATTGGCCGCTTCTCGGTCAGGGCTTAGAACGGAGTTTTGTGCAGTACTGAGACTCTTCGAGCCACGTTTTCTGGGCGGCGCGCCCTCGCGCAATTAGCAATCCGCATATCGCCAGAAAAACTGCGGTGAGTAGTCCCAAGACGAGGGATTGCGAGGATGTCTCAAGTTGCCCCCCGCCGGGCTTGGCCAGCGCCCAAGAAGGAGCGGGAGCCCCGTGGCTGGAACGGGCATCCTCCTGTTGCGTGGCTGGTCTTGCCTGGCCTGCGAGCGGCGGAAGGGCGCCGGCTCCTGAGACGGCAAAACTCGGCCCTTTCCCCGCGCTCAGTCCGGTGACAACGTGGACTTGGTAACCTTTCTCTCCGTTTGCCAAGGTCTCGAACGCCGGTGACGGCGATGAGAATTTCATGCCGAGCGGAATCATGATTGCCAGCTGTCGCATCGGATAAGCGCGCATGATTTGAAGCGTGGCATGACCTTCGTATGGGAGGTCGTAGTTGAAGGCAAACCTCGTTGCCCCTGGGCGTAAGGGGAAGCTCACTGTAAAGTGTCCTGGCTCGCCAGTCACGGGAGTCGCAGAAATCATCGCAGCAAGCTTGCCAGGGCCGGCAGCCAGCACAGAATCCACTTTGGCGTCCGGCGGAAGATAGGCATCAAAGGTTCGCGCTCCCGTTTGCGTCAGGGGCGGGCTCGATTCGTTGGTAATCTCATACATGTCGGAGACGTGAAGCCGTCTCCCGTTCGTTCCGGTTCGCAGAATTTCGATACTCCCGGTTACGTTCGGCACCTGAGATGCGACGTCGAACACCCGCACGGAAAGGAAGTCGCCGGCCACAGCCCTCTGCTCGTAATCCACACTCTGATGCATCACACGCACCAGGTACGGCCTGTCGGAATGTTGCGGGTTAAACATAAATGCCCCATGGGCATCGGTCGTTGCGCGGGCTTCCTCGGGCATGCCCTGATCGAGCCGAATAAGGATCACGTCGTCGCCGACGGCCGGCTGGCCACGAGTTTGGTTGCGCACCGAGCCCCGGATATCCGTTGCTCTCAGAGCAGGAGTCGCAAGACACGCAAGCAGCACCGAGATGCAACGACGCCCCCGTTTGGGTTGTTGGACTTCCGCGGTCGAGAAGCTGTTTTCTCACCGTCGCGATTTCTGTGTGTTGCCCCCAGCCCTTACGGAGATCAAAGCACGCTCACAAAGCACGGCATCCGTGCTTTTCCTTCTCGACGCGTGTTCTTTGTGCACGGACCCCGGCCCCCTTGCTGCGCGATGTCGTGTCTGCGCGCCGGGCAGCAAATTCCTTGCTCTTGTTCCTCCTGGATTCGCTGTCTCCGAAGAGATTAGGCTGTTCTATTGGGGTATCGACGGGTTTCTCGAACTACACAAAACTTGGCAGTCGGAGCTTCCCAAAGCCATGCAGAGCATTATGCACGGGCAACTTTGGGTGCGCCGTGAAGTCTTGCTGGCGTTTGTCAACCAGGCAAGGAGTATGGAGCATGGGCGCGGTCGTTTCCTGACAGCGCGTGAAGGGCAGGTTTCCAGTTGCTCCTGCGGCGTCTAACCAATAAAGACATTTCCTGTGCGCTTGGCATCTCTGAACGGACCACAAAATTCCACGTATCGAACATTCTGAGCAAGCTGCAGCTTGATGATCGGCGCAGCCTCTATCAAGATCGGCCCGCAATCAGTACTCCCAACCCCTAAACTCTACCTGTGGCTAGCGCCGGAGACTCACGGCTTGAGGTGCCATTCTATGGCCTGTGTTTAGGGCTTATCGTCCCTTGATATCCCCCGATCCATTCAGGTCATGGTTTGCGAGTCACTTAAGGATATGGCGGGGACGCGGAGTTGAATCGTGCCGCGTTCGTTCTGGTCGAACGTTCCACTTGTCAAGGCGCCCATGCCATCCGCTGGGAGCAGGCCGATGGCCGTGCCGGCCTGGGCACGAGCTTCGGTTCCTCCGCTTTCTGATATTAGCTCTCGCTAGATACGCGCAGCCCGCGACGATTCCTACGGGCGTGGCGACGGCATCAAGGATTGATCATACGCTCAGCAGCAATCTGCAGGCACGAGACACACGTTACGGCGCCATGTCGTTGCTATACGCGGTTCTTACGGCGAGCGTAAATAAAATGCCTTACTTTGGCTGGTTTTGCCGCAAGCCGATGCACGCGCTCCTCTATTTCTCGGTCCGCTTGGGTTAATCGCGCGTGCTGCCGCAAATGTTCTCCCCACGAATCGACGATAAACGTTTCGACGTAGTGGGTCGGATGTTCGGTGTCGTAATAAACGGCCCAGCGCGACGCGCCATCCCGCCGCCGCACCCGGGAGAACTTCTCAAGGGCTGCTAGGAACTCGTCCGAATTCGTGGCTTCAATCTCGTATTCCAAGGTAACCAGCACAGGCCCCTGATCGGGCTCGGCCGGTTCGACCAGTATCGGCTTTCGCCAGTGGTCCCAGGGCGTAAGATCTGCCGCCGCGTCGGGCAGCCGCGAAATCAGAATCAGCACCGGTGACGCCGCTGTGCCGATCGCCGCTGCCAGCAGGGAAAAGTGCGTGCCTCGGTGCCCGGCCGCATATCCCCAGAAGGCGCTGCCTGCAGCCCACGAACCCATGTACACAAACAGGAAAACAGCCAGCGCCCTCGCGCGGACCCAATCCGGTGCAACGCTCTGCATTACCGCGCTCATCAGGGACATCACGGCCGTCCAAGCTGCGCCCCCAAACGCAATGGCGACGGACAGCGACACGATTGACGTGAACGTTGTCGTCGCCCACAATGCGCCCGCAAACAGCGTAGTACCTATGGCCAGCGTGGCCTCCGAGGAGAGCAACGATCGCACTCGCTCGAGTGCCATTGCCCCAAGCACCGCGCCTCCGCCGAACACCGTCAGGAGCAATCCGTAAAGTGTCGAGCTGCCGCGCAGCGCGTGCGCAACGGTAGGCAGCAGCGCCCAGAAGGCACTCGCGAAAAACATAATCGCGGCGATTCGGCCGAGAACCGTCAGCATCTCAGGCGCGTTTTTGGTGTAACGAATCGCCGCGCGAGTCGCGCCGGTTAGCGTCTCTCGAGGCAGGCCACTCTGGCGCGCGGTCCGCTTCCATCGGGCAATCACCCAGAGCACGCCCAGAAACGATAGCGCGTTCAGCGCAAAAGCCGTGGCTACACCTGCCACGGCAATCAGGAACCCTCCCAGAGCAGGCCCAATCGCGCGCGCTAAATTGAACTCAATGCCGTTCAGCGCCAAGGCGGGCAACAAGTCCTCTTGAGGAACGACTTCAGGCAGGACCGCGCGCCACGTCGGAGCTTCCAGCGCGTCGCCAATGGCAAGAGCCAGCGTCAGCAGCAGTAGCATCCACGGCGTAATCCAATGCAGCAGCGTCAAAACCGCGAGCGCCGTGGCCACCAAGAACATCCACACTTCGGTGGCTAAGATCAGCTTGCGCCGGTCGAAGATGTCGCCGAGCGCACCGGCCGGCAGCGCGAACAAAAAGAACGGCAGGGCCGATGCCGTCTGAGTCAGGGCTACCAGCAGAGGCCCCGCTCCCTTCGACACCATCAACCAAGCAGCGCCCACACCCTGCATGAACGTGCCTACGTCCGACATCAAGTCGGCGAGCAATAAATTCCGGAACATCGGCACACGCAATGGACGCCACGCGCCACGTTTTGAGGTATTCCCGTTTAAACGGATCTGGGACGCGTTGCTAGCCTCTGGCTGTGCACCCTGATTTTGCGCGTATTGCGCCATCGCGTTGCAACTTTACACCACGATGTCGCGGGAATGCTTGGCCGGTAGCGTTCTATCGGTCCAGAAACCGTACGTCAGATCTGCCGTCTGCGTCGCCGCTTGCGTGGAAACGTCCCTGCGCGGAGAGGCTGGCGAGCCACGACTTCGCGGGTGTCGAGCTCGATCCGGTGCCCCACTGTCCGGTTCCGCCTGTCGTGCTCCGTGCATTGATAGCTGCGCCAGGTCGCGTTACCAACCGGCGTACTTCGGCACGTCTCACTCGAACTGCAGGATTACGATCTCTGGATTCGACCCTAGCCGCAGCGGGGGTCCCCAGGTCCCCGCACCGCTCGAGGTGAATACCTGCATCTTGCCGATCCTACTCAACCCGTAAACAAACTGGTGATAGATCCGCCGAGCCATCCAGCTCCAGGGGATGAACTGTCCCACATGAGTGTGGCCGGAAAGTTGCAGTGAAACTCCTGCCTGTTCCGCCACTTGCGGATGATCCGGAGCATGCGTCAGCAGAATGCTCGCTCGCCTGCGGTCCAAACCAATGCCCTTGAGCACTGCGGCAAAATGCGCCACACGCGAGGCATGCCGATAGGGCACGCCGATGATTTGCAAGCCATCAGCTTCCACTTTTTCGTTCCGCAGCACGCGCACACCAGCGGCCTCGACCGCGTGCAGATACTTGCTATCGTCACCGAACTGTTCGTGATTTCCCGCCACGAAGTAGACACCGTGCGGTGCCGTCAATCTGCTAAGCGGCTCCGCCGCGCGCTTCGCGTCAATACCTGTGCCGTCGTACAGGTCGCCTGCGATAAAAACCGCATCGGGTTTTTCGTTCAGAACTTCTGCCACAATCCGCCGCAGAAAGCTGCCGTTCCGCACGTGCCCCAAGTGCAGATCGCTGATGAGAGCTGCTTTTCGTCCCCGCCAGGTTTCCGGCAAGTTCGCAAGCCGGACAGTCGTTCGCGTGATGCGCGTCCAGCTTGCATTAAACACGCCATAGACGCCCGCTGCCGCAGCGGCGGCAAACAACACTTCCACCATCAAATGAAAGTTCGCGTGCAGGCCGGCCGCCCAGGTAACTCCAAGCGTAATCCATGAGAGGACCGCCGCGAAAAATAGAAAACTGAGGAGGCCAAGCCACACCGCGGCCACTTTGTAGATCGTTTGCACTGCCGCTCCTGTGTATCGCCACGCTAGGAGCGATGCGACCAGAAAGCTAACGGACAACAGCCCGAGGACGATTTTCAGCCACAGCGCGCCTGTGCCCCCATTGGCAGGAATCGAAACCGTCCAAGTCTCATACAAAATCAAGTGGGTCAGAAAGAGAATTGCCTGCACCACGGCGATAAACACAACCAAGCCTGCTCGTATTTTCATCCTTTATTAGATTCACGGGACCCTCCTTTGTATGCATCCGCGTAAGTTGGCTTTTCCAACATATCGGATTTTCGGGACCTTCTGCCCGACTCTAGTCGTCGACAATCCCGAAGCGGATTACGTCTTTGAAGAGCTAGGAATCCTGGGTCACTATGTGTTTGCACCTTTGAAAATATGACGGTGCGGCGGGACTCGAACCCACGACAAGCTAGTCTCCTGTCTCATTGATTCGCCACAGAAGTTTGCGGGTGTTGTAGGGCCAGAGTGCGTTGCGCGAAACGGGCGATGCTGGCCAGTATCTGGTCCGCTGTCTTAGTC
>DATAIH010000173.1:0-16958 GCA_036262755.1 Candidatus Acidiferrum sp. | reverse complement strand
GGCAGGCGTCGTTGGCGCGGCCGCCGCTGCGGGAGCGGGCGCTGCTGCCGGCGCCGGGGCGGCGGAATCCTTGGGTGTGGCGAGGTATCCGGTAATCTGATTCCTGCCCACGTCAAAGACCACGATTTCGTACGGCGCCATCCGCGTGCTGCCCTTCACATAAAATTGCACCGGTTCGCCCGTGGTTTTGTCTCTTTTTTCAATGCTTCTGTCGTCCGCGATGACGTTGATGGTGTACTTGGATCTCTTGGGATCCGTCCTGAGCAACGTAACCTGTACCGGGCCCACGCGCTGCGAGTGTTTGGATTTCTGTACGGTAAACTCGTAGTAGTTGCGGTCGCCGCGGCGCCTGAGCTCCTCGAGGTCATCGCGGTTGTGGGCGATCAACCCGCTCATCACGTTCATGTCGCCCATGCTGCGGTCCAGCTTCCCTTTGGTAGCCTCCAGGTCGCTCTTGGTGGCCTCCAGGTCCTTCTTCGCGCCGCCAACATCGGTTGCCACCGCGCCAATCTGCTCCTGGCTCGCCTTGATCTGCGTCGTGATCTCCTGGTCTGCGACTTGCTGCTCTTTGCGAATGTCTTCCGCGCGGCTCTTGGCCTTCGCGAGCTCCGATTGCGTCAAACCAATTCTTTGCGTGGTGATTTCCACCTGGCTTTTCAGGTCCGCGATCCGCGAATTGGCCTGGTCCAATTGCGCGCTCAAGATCTTGTTTTGATCGCGCTGTTTCGCCAGGTCATCGCTCACCCGAGCCTCCGTGGTAAAGCCGAAGTAGACGACCACGGCCAGCCCGGCAATCACCAGCCCGAACAGTACGGATATCCAGCGCGGCGTCCCCGGCGACTCGTAACCGTAGGCGTCTTGCGCGCTTGGTATGTTTGGAGAAAGGCTCATTCTTCCCTCTCTGTAATAGGTATTATCCCCAGCAGGGCCCCAAGGCAATTATGGCTTGCAAAAGGGCCTCCTGTCCATCTTCTGGTGGTGTCTGGCTGGTGAGCATTTGACGTTTTGGGCCAACCTACCGTTTCGATGACTTGGACTTGTCTTTGAGCACGGGCCAGCGCGCAAGGACCGTCGTGCTCAATCCCCCTCGCGGAGTAAATTCGCCCCGCACCACGCACCATTGGGGCTCTACCGCCGCCACGACGTCACGAAGAATGCGGTTTACCGCGTTTTCGTAAAAGATGCCCAGGCTACGGTATGCCAGCAGGTACATTTTCAGCGCTTTGAGTTCCAGGCACTCCTTCCTGGGCATGTACTGGATCGTGAGCGTGCCGTAATCCGGCATGCCGGTCTTGGGGCAAACCGAGGAATATTCCGGAAAGCGCGTGGTGATGACATAGTTCACGAATTGATTGGGCCAGGTTTCGAGCGCCGGCAATTTTGCGTCGATTCCGGCGCGCGCGTGCTCTGCGGTGTAATCGGGCATATTTACTCCTTCGGATTTTCATTGTATCGTGCCCCCCATAAACTCTGCCTTTTTCCATAAGCGCTAGCGCGTTCCGGGCCCAGTCTTTTCAGGAGACCGGAGATTCAGGCCGAACTCGTTTGCCCAGCCTGTCGCAGCACCAGATTCCGGCGTTCGCACCGCCGCAACGTCGTTGATTACCTGCTTGCCGTGGGCGGAATTCTTCCCTGGCGCTGTGCGTCCTGCGAAACCAGGTTTCGCGCCCGTCGCATTCCGTTTCGGCGCCTGCTCTTTGCCCACTGCCGGATCTGCGGCAATTTGAACCTGCAACGCATAGCGTCCGGGCATGTCCCCGGTCAGGCATCGCTCATTGCGCGAATCTTGGGAGTTCCCGCGTTTCGCTGCGTGCCCTGCCGCAATAAATTCTTCTCCATCCGCCCGCTGTGGCAGGAACGCCACAAAGAAGCGGCCGTCGAAAATCACTGAGGCCAACCACCACCTGGGCACCGCCCTACCGCGTCGAAGCACTTGGCCTGAGGATAGTCGGAATCGGCAGGCACACGGATGAAGAACAGTTCCTCGACACGGTGCTTTCCGGCCTTGCGCAAAGACGCGTCCGGCTTTCGGGGTAAGCCCCGTGAAATTGTCCCGAAAGCGTTGCGAGGGGTGAGCCGTGAAAGCAAGACCCAGCCTCTTGCGTCCTCGCTTCCTGACATCCTCTTTACCATCCTGCTACACTCAGGGACGGAAAGCATTGAGGTGTCCGTCATGTCAGAAGCAGCCAAGCCCAAAGCGAGTTCCCCTACGCGGACCGAGTCGGACTCTATGGGCAAGATCGAGGTTCCTGCCGACCGCTATTACGGCGCGCAGACCGCCCGCTCGCTCATCCACTTCGCCATTGGCAAGGACACCATGCCGCCGGAGCTGATTGCTGCTTTCGGCATCCTCAAAAAGGCCTGCGCGCTGGTCAACCAGGACCTCGGAAAGCTCTCCCGAGAGAAGGTCCGCCTCATCGTCGAGGCCGCTGACGAAGTCATCTCCGGCAAGCTCAACGAGCATTTTCCCCTGCGCATCTGGCAGACCGGGAGCGGCACGCAAACCAACATGAACGTCAACGAAGTCATCTCGAACCGCGCCATTGAGATCGCCGGCGGCATGATGGGCAGCAAGAAGCCCATCCATCCGAATGACGATGTAAACATGTCGCAATCGTCGAACGACACGTTTCCCGCGGCCATGCATATCGCCGCGGCGACGGCGACGGCGCGGCGGCTACTGCCTGCGGTGAAGGCGCTGCGCGACGCGCTCGACGCCAAAGCGGAGGAATTTGCGGGCATCGTCAAAATCGGCCGCACGCATCTTCAGGATGCCACGCCGCTCACGCTCGGCCAGGAATTCTCCGGCTACGTCAGCTTGCTTGACCGAGACGGCGGCCGCGTGACCGTGGCTCTTGACGGCCTCTACGATCTCGCGATTGGCGGCACCGCGGTTGGCACCGGCCTCAACGCGCATCCGGAATTCGCCGAGCGGGCGGCGCGCAAAATCGCCGAGTTGACGGGCCTGCCGTTCCGCTCGCATCCCAACAAGTTTGCTGCGCTCTCCGCGCACGATGAAATCGTTTTTGCCTCGGGCGCACTGAAAACGCTTGCCGCTTCGCTCATGAAAATAGCGAATGACATCCGTTGGCTCGCTTCCGGCCCGCGCTGCGGCCTTGGCGAGCTCACGCTTCCCGAAAACGAGCCCGGCTCCTCGATCATGCCGGGCAAAGTGAATCCCACGCAGTCAGAAGCGCTCACCATGGTGGCCGTGCAGGTGATGGGCGATGATGCGGCCATCGGCATCGCCGGCTCACAGGGCAATTTCGAGCTCAACGTCTTCAAGCCAGTGATGATTTTCAATTACCTGCATTCGGTCGAACTGCTCGCCGACGCGTCGAACAGCTTCGTCGCGCACTGCGTCCGGGGCATCCAGGCGAATCGCGAGACCATCGACCGTTATGTCCACAATTCACTGATGCTGGTTACCGCCCTCGCGCCGAAGATCGGCTACGACAATGCAGCCAAAGTCGCCAAAACCGCACACCAGGAGCACATCAGCCTGCGCGAAGCCGCCATCAAGCTTGGCTATGTCACCGCCGAGGAATTCGACCGCCTCGTCAAGCCCGAGGACATGACGCACCCATAGCAATACCCGAGGCATCGCGTGGGAATGACTCCGCCAACCATTCTAGAAGCGAAGGGCGGCCGGCGACCGGCCCGGGCTTGCTCCTCTTGCCTGGCCTTTTCATTAGCACTTGCAGGAATTGCCGTGCCGGCGGTTTTTTGGGATTTTTGTGTGGTTCTGTGCTTTGTGTTTATCCGTAATTCGTCGTATGCCTTCCCATTCTTTGGAGAGATAACTTAAGGCGTTTATAGACTGGCAGAAAGTCGCGCTTCAAGATGACACATTTTCTGGACGACATACTGCGGCAGCCACAGGAGTTGCAGCGGACCATCGCGCTTCTGACCGGACCGAATGGTGCTCGAAGTGCGCTGGATGCGGCGACCGCGGCGGTTCGCGCCGCACGGCACGTCTATTTGACGGGGATCGGGAGCAGTTGGCACGCGGCGTTGAACGTGAGCTCGCTCTTTCATGAGCACGCTCATCCGGTCTACCTGCACGACGCGGCGGAACTGTTGGCCTTCGCGACGTTTCCCCGAGACTCCGCGATGATCCTGATTTCGCGGAGCGGCATGAGCACGGAAATCGTGCAGCTGGCCGCCAAGGCGCGGAAAGCGGGCCTAACGGTTTTGGGCATCACCAATGCTCCCCAAGGGACGCTGGCGAAACGAGCGCACATTGCCATCGTCGTGCCCGTGGCCTTTGATCACGCGATTTCCGTGAATACGTACACGACATTGGCGCTGGCGGCGGCAATGCTGGCGCACCGAGTGGTTCGGGCAGGAAGCGGCTCTCCTGGGGAGCTAAAGGGCGAAGAGGGAGCAACTGAACCTCGCCAGGTATTGAGCAAAGCGCGTAACGAAGAAAACCGGCAGCAAGCTGCCGCACTCCCAATGGCTTCCTCCCAATATCGCGCAAGGCTCAAAAGTGCGCCGCAGGCCTTCGAGGATCAGGGTGAAGGTGCGCTGCGGCCTCCCGGCGATTCCGAGCTGGCGGAGTCGCTTTCGAGGACGATCGCAGAAGCGGGACGCACCATTCCCGGCTGGCAGGAGCAGATTGCCAGGTCGGACTGGCTTCGGCCGCACAGCGCCACTTACTTTCTGGCGCGCGGCTCGAGTCTTGGCAGTGCTTACGAAGCGCGGCTCATGTGGGAAGAAGGGGTGAAGACGCCGGCAACGGCCATGGGCACCGGCGGGTTCCGGCATGGTCCCCAGGAAATCGTCGGTAAAGGTCTTCGATTCGGCTTGTGGATCGACGGCGCGCACATGCGCGACGAGGATTTGGCCGTGGCGCGCGATCTGCGGGAGCTCGGCGCGAGCGTGATGCTCATCGGCCAAAAACTTCCTGAGGATGCGGGCGATCTTGTGATTCAGCTCCCCGAGGTTCTCGCCGAGTGGCAATTCTTGATTGATATCATACCGGCGCAGCTTGTCGCCGAGCGTCTTTCCCGGCTCTCCGGTGTGGATTGCGATACGTTTCGTCTCTGTTCTTATGTCGTCGAGGACGAGGGCGGATTGTTGCCCAAAAAAGCGGGGAAGAAGTAACACCGAGGGCGGGGAGGTTGGGGACCAGAGGTCGCCGAGATGAGGTTCAAGAGTTGACCATGGACAAGAGAACGGTTGGGGCGGTAGACATCGGCGGAACGAAGATTGCCGCGGGCATTGTCGACGATGGCGGCAAAGTCCTCGCGAAACTGGAAACGCCGACCGAAGCCGCCCGCGCGTACCCCGACGGGCTGCGCCACATGGTGTGTATGCTGCGCGAAGCGGCGCAAAAGGCCAACACCGAGCTTTCCGGCATGGGCATCGGCTCGACCGGCTGGGTCTATCCCTTTACCGGGGAATTCGGCGACGTGGACTTTCTACCCGGATGGAAAGGCTGCAATCCGGTGAAGGATTTGGCGCGCGAGTTCGGCGTACGCGTGGCGCTCGAAAACGACGGCGACGCCGCGGCGCTAGGCGAAGCCGCGTGGGGCGCGGGGAAAGGGAAGTCGCGGCTGATTTACATCACCGTGGGCACGGGTATCGGCGGCGGGATCCTTTTGGACGGCCAGCTTTATCGTGGTGCGGACCAAGCGCATCCCGAGGTCGGCCATCACGTGATTGATGCTTCCGGTCCGCAGTGCACGTGCGGCTTCCGCGGCTGCTGGGAAGCACTGGCGACGGGTCCGGCAATGGCCGCATGGTTTAATACCACGGCGCAGGCAGTCGGTCCTCAGGCAAAATCCCTCACGGCCAAAGAGATCTTCCAGTGGGCCGAACAGGGCCACGCGTTAGCGCGCGAAGCCGTCGGGCGCGAAGCGTATTATCTCGGTCTGGGCCTGGCCAACCTGATCAATTTGTTTGTGCCGGACCGGATTGTCCTGGGCGGGAGCATCATGAAGAGCATGCGCCTGGAAGACATTCGCAAGGTAATTGCGCAAGGCTGCCGCTTCGTTCCGTTTGAACAGACGGAGCTCGCCTTGGCATCGCTAGGTGAAGATGCAAACCTGATTGGCGCCGCGCAAGTGTGGCATCATCGCTTCGGCCAAAGGGCCACCCAAGCACCCGAAAAGGGGGCCGCTTGATTTTTCGTTTGTGGCGGCGCACGATTCCCGAACCTGCCAACTTTGTCGATCTCGGAGGATCAGAATGCGCCGCGTTGCTTTGCTCGGAATTTGCTTCGCCTTGTCAGTGGTTACCCAGCAAGCGCACGCTCAAGCAACGTACACCTTGAAGCCGACGCCGAAGACTGTGGCGTGGGGCTACTACGACGCGAAGGCCACGCCCGTTCTGCACATCAAGTCGGGAGACACGGTGGAAATTCGGACGCTCATCACCAACAGCCCGAAGCGGCTGGAAGAAGCGGGTGTGCCGCCCGATCAAGTCGAGCAATCGCTGCGCGACATCACCGATCAGGTGAAGGACAAAGGACCCGGCGGGCACATCCTCACCGGGCCAATCTATATTGAGGACGCGCAACCGGGCGACGTGCTGGAGGTGAAAATCCTGGCGATCAAGCTGGCGATTCCCTACGCCTACAATGCCTTTGGGCCGGGTCGCGGATATCTGCCGGACGATTATCCTTACGCGAAAATCAAGATCGTTCCTCTGGATGAGAAGCGCATGATGGCGAGATTCGCCCCGGGTATCGAGATTCCGCTGCATCCATTTTTCGGCAGCATGGGCGACGCGCCGCCGGAAAGCGCGGGTAAGTGGAACAGCGGGCCGCCTTGGATCATCGCGGGCAATCTCGACAATAAGGACCTCGTGGCGGGATCGACGCTGTACATTCCGGTGCACGCTCCCGGAGCGTTGTTTGAAGTGGGCGACGGGCACGCCGGGCAGGGCGACGGCGAAGTGGACATCACGGCGCTTGAAACTTCGCTCATCGGCACGTTTCAGTTCGTCGTCCGCAAGGACATGCATCTGAAGTGGCCGCGCGCGGAAACGCCCACGCATTATATTACGATGGGCCTGAACGACAACCTGAACGCGTGCGCAACGCTGGCGGTGCGAGAAATGATCGACTTCCTGGTGACCGAAAAACATCTTTCGCCGGACGATGCCTACATGCTCGCGAGCGTCGCCGCGGATCTGCACATCACCGAGCTCGTCGATGGCAATAAGGGTGTGCACATGATGATTCCTAAAGCGATTTTCGTGTCCTCGGGGAGGTAAAGCCGCCATGAGAGTGGTTGCCAGAGTCCCAGGGCTGAGCTTTCTCATCTTTTTCGCGGTTATCTTTGGCTCGGCAGCCAAAGCGCCGCGGCAGGAAACGACCGCCAACAAGGCGGGTGAGGCGCTCTACCGCCAGCGCTGCGCCGCGTGCCACGAAGGTGCAGTACCGCGCGCGCCGAACCGCGACGCGCTGAAGCAGATGTCTCCGGAAAACGTCCGCTTTGCGCTGTTGGGCGGAAGCATGGCGGTCGAAGGTTTAGGATTGTCGTCGGCTTCGCGGCGCAATTGGATCCAAAAAGCGGCGCCGGGCTTTTTGTGCTGAAGCAGGACACCGGCGAGATTGCCTGGCAGACGCCGCATCCGGGCTGCGGAGACAGCCCCGGATGCAGTCCAGCCCAGTCGGCCGCGGTGACCGCCATCCCCGGGGTGGTTTTTTCCGGCGCGCTGGACAGCCATTTGCGGGCGTATTCCGCGCAGGATGGCCACATCGTTTGGGATGTGGACACTGCCAAAGACTCCAAGACCGCCAATGGAGTGAACGCGCATGGAGGCGCGCTCGATGGCCCGGGAGCGGTGATCGTAGGAGGAACGCTGTTCGTCAACTCGGGATACGCTTTTTTGGGAGCGGCTCCGGGAAACGTGCTTCTGGCTTTTTCCGTTGACGGTAAGTGAAACCGGACCAGAGATTTTGTCCACCTGGGTCGGACCCTATACCATAATTAAACACGCCCAGCACGATCCAACGAGTCACAACGAAGGGGGAATCGTGAGCTTTTGCAAAAGACTCGCAAGGCTGTCGCTGCTTTGTTTGGTGCCCGCCTCGCTGGTAGCGCAGACCAAGGCCATTCCGGATTGGTGCAAGGCGCTCCCGCGGCCGGAATACAAAGGGCTTCAGCGCGTTCCCGTCAGCGATCCGTGGTTTGAGGTGTACAAGGTGGCTCCCGGGACGTTCGCGATCTACGAGCCGCATCAGGCGGAAGAGATTATTTCCTATCTCATCCTGGGGACGAAACAGGCGGTCCTTTTCGACACCGGCATGGGCATCAGCAGCATCAGTAAGGTCACCAAGCAATTGACGGGCAAGCCTGTGGTGGTGCTCAATTCGCACACGCACAACGATCACGTGGGCGGAAACTGGGAATTTCCTTATGTGTTCGCGATGGACACGGATTTTACACGCAAGAATGCGCTAGGCTCCCGCGCGGATGCGCAAGCGGAAATCGCCTCGGGGCAGATTTGCGGGAAATTGCCTGCAGGATTTAACCCGAAGGCGTATGAGACGAGACGGTGGAAGATCTTCCACTTTGTCCACGACGGCTTCAAAGTCAATCTGGGCGCGCGCACGGTGGAAATAGTCGCTACGCCCGGCCATACGCCGGATTCCATTGCGCTGATCGACCGCGCCAACGGCTTACTGTTCACCGGCGATACCTACTATCCCGCGCCGATCTGGTTGTACCGCCCCGAAACCGATATGGATGCGTATGTGGCATCGGTCAAGCGTCTCGCGGCGCTCGCGCCAAAAGTGAAAATGGTGCTTGGCGCGCACAACATTCCGGTGGCGGATCCGGACGTGCTGCCGAAGCTGGTGGATGCGATCGTGGCGGTGCGCGCGGGGAAAGGCGACGTCAAGGCTGAAGGGGGGGGCAAGGCTGTTCACACGTTTCAGGGCTTCAAGTTCCTTCTCGCGGAGCCCGCAAAAGGGTTAGATTAGAGGTGTCGAGAGTAGTGTGCGCGACAGACCACGGCCGTACCGTTGCTGCGAAGAGCCACATGCATGCAGTCTGTTGGTTACAAACCGATCGCGCTTGCGCTGCTCTTTCTCCTAGGGTTGGCATCCGGCGCATCCGCCCAACAGGTCAAACACAAAAAGCACGAAAAACTGGACAAAGACAGAAACGTCTGGAGCTATGACGGAGGCGTTTTTTTCGAAACGGATGGCTCGCTTCCCGACGGGGTGTGTTTTCGCGTCCACGGCCAGATGAGCTCGGAGGATTTCTTCAACGGGCTCAGACGCATCGACACCGATCAAGCGACGTTTTTCGAGCGCGGCAACGAGACGGTAACGAAGTTTCCCGATTCCGTCACGGTTTCTTTTTCGATCCGGGATCAGCTTTGCCCTGCCGGAGTTGTGGGCACCCGCCCGTACTTGACGGAAAAAATCATCGCAGATCTGCGGCTTTCGCTTTATTGGAAGGACGGCGTGGATTTGAGTCCGGTGAAGGGAGTGAAGGAAATCAACTCCCGTGTAGACCGCATCCAGCCTTACGCTGTGTCGCTTGCCGCGGATTTGCCCGCACGCTACGAGTGGTCGTATCAATTCGCAGTTCCGAGCGCAGGCGTATCCCTGATGGATAGCCTCGCTTTCGTCTTTCGCACGCCGGACGGACGCATTGCCGCGCGCGTCGCCGCGCGACTGTGAGGCGAAAGTCATAAGCTTCCGGCTCCCAGGTAAGGCAGAAATTGGGTGCAGAATGGGCGACCGCGCTCACGCTTGGAATTTCCGGAGTTTCCAATTCAAATTTTCAAGTTTGCGATACTGTCAGCCCATGGAGCTGATTTTTTGCGGCTCGATTTTGTAGATGACGCGAACTTCGCCAGGCTGCCGGAACGGATAGACCGGCTTCCCAAGATATTTTTGCGAGAGCTTGTTGATGTGGTCGTCCGCGCCTTTTTCGGTGATTTCCACGACGCGTCCGCGGACTTCGAGGTAACGGTAGGGATTCGCAGGATCCTGCATGGTGATGGCCACGCGGGGATCGCGACGGACGTTTTTGTCCTTGATGCGGCCCTTGGCGGAATTGAAGCGAACGTGCTGGCCGTCGAAATCCACCCATACGGGCGTCACCTGCGGGCTGCCGTCCTTCATCAGCGTGCTGAGACTGCCGAAAGCCTGTTTTTCAAATAGGTCGGCATATTTTTCTGGAATGACTGCGTTCATTGGTTCCTCCCAAAGATCACCAGGCAAAACTCATGGCAAATGGATTTCGGGAACACGGCCCGTGGTGATCAACGGGGCTCCCGTTAGGCTCTGCACCTCGTCGGGTGTCCAGCCGGGAGCAACTTCGCGCAGGGCCAGGCCCTCGGGGCTGACGTCAACCACGGCGAGATCGGTAACGACGATGTCCACGCATTCCAGGCCCGTCAGCGGATAAGTGCACCTCTTGACGATTTTCGGCGCACCGTCTTTCGTGACATGCTCCATGCAAACAATCAATTTCTTTGCGCCCGCAGAAATGTCCATGGCGCCGCCTATTCCGCCGGAGCCTTTTGCGCCCGGAATTTTCCAGTTGGCCAGGTCGCCCTTCTCGGAAACTTGAAAGCCTCCCAGCACCGCAACGTCGAGATGGCCGCCGCGGGTCATCAAGTGTGCGTCGGCTTGGCTAAAAAAGGAAGCGCCGGGAATCAGCGTGACCGGAACTTTCATGGCGTCAACGAGGTCGTAATCCTCTTCACCGCGCTTGGCGCGGCGGCCCATTCCCAGGATTCCGTTCTCGCTGTGGAAGTAAACGGTGATTTCCCTGGGGAGATAGTTGGCGATGAGATTGGGAATGCCCCAGCCGAGATTGACGTAAGCGCCGTCCGGCAGTTCGAGCCCGGCGCGGTTGGCGATTTGCTCCCGGGTCAGGCGCGGCTTCTCGAGCAAAGCTTTTTCCCGAACGGTTTCAGCCGGCATAGTGGAGTCCTTTCGCCTGCACAATGCGGTGCACAAAAATCGCGGGAGTCATCACATGCTCCGGCTCGATGGAACCCACGGGAACAAGTTCTTCCACTTCGGCTATCGTGGTTTTCGCAGCCATGGCCATAACGGGATTGAAATTCCGCGCCGCCAGCCGATAGGTCAAATTGCCCAGCTCATCGGCCTTTTGCGCTTTGATAAAGGCATAGTCCGCATGGATGGGCATTTCCAAAATGCAGCGCTGGCCTTCGAGCACCCGCTCTTCTTTGCCGTCGGCGACTTCTGTGCCGACGCCAACCGTGGTGTAAAAGCCTTGCAGGCCTGCTCCCGAGGCGCGCATGCGTTCGCAAAGAACGCCTTGTGGTACCAGTTCGAGCGTTACCTGCCTTGCGGCGAAGCGTTCTTGAAAATGATTGGCGTGAGGGCCGGGGAAGGACGCAATCACGTGCTTGATCTGGTTGTTCTTGAACATCAGGCCAAGCTCGCCGTCGCCCGTGCCGCAATTATTGCTGATGGCCGTGATGTTTTTGACGCCTTTGCGTACCAGAGCTTGGATTAGATTGTTAGGAAATCCTGCGCCGCCGAATCCGCCAAACATAATGCGCGCGCCGTCGGGGACATCGGCTACGACTTCGTCGAGGCTGGAATAGACCTTCTTCTTCATCGCGTTCCTAGAGATGGTTTCCGGCAGAAACGCTGGTTTCTCTTTTCTTGCCGCTTCGGAACTTCACATCCAAACCAGCCGCGCACAGCCACCGGCCCGTTGCGGTCGCGCTGAGATCGTAATCCAACAAGGCGCGCAAATCGGTTTCGTCATCCACATCCATTTCGAGCCGAGAATTGCGGCGAATGAAGATCTGCGCCTCCGCCCGTTCAGCTTCCGCCAGATGCTTTCTGAAACTGCCTTCTCCAAAATGCGAAGGAAAGAGCGTTGGAGGCGTGCGTAACAAGGCATTGGTGCCGGTGCCGTCGCGCGAGGGCACCATGGTCATGGCTGGCGGTGGGCATTCGATGTCGAGCAGTTCATCGATGTCGCTCGGCTGGACGAGAGGCAGGTCTAGCGGCAGGCGCAACAGCGAACGAACTCTGCGCCGTTCACAGATTCTGGACGCCGCGTCCACGGAATCGCTTTCGGAGATTTGGCGCTCTTCGCGCAGAATCTCCCAGCCGTATTCCTCGGCGATTTCCATGGCGGGCCGATAATTGGTGATCACGAAGACCTTCTCCGCGCGGCGAACGCCGCGTACCGCCCGAGCCGTGTCCGCAAGCATGGCCCGGGCCAGCCCGAGTCTCTCCTCCGGAGTGAGTACAGTCTCCAACCGTTTCTTCGCGTTTCGCAAGTCTTTCACGGGCAGAAGGAGCGCGCGCATGGAGCCGCCTAGTATGCACCTTCCGTGTACCCAGTGTGGTTTTCGGACCGCGCTAGGCGCAGCGCCGGTAAAGCGGATGACGGATCATCCTCGCGCCGCTCGAACGTCCGGCGAATTTTATAGGTTGTGGAGCGCTCCGCGGGAACGCGGCTTATCTCGCGAATGTGGGCTCGAAATTCCTCCGGTGAAACGTACTCGCCAAAGGTGGCTCCGGCAGCTTTGGAGATGTTTTCCTCCATCAGGGTTCCGCCGAAATCGTTGGCGCCGGCCTGCAAGCAGGCGAGGGAGGTCTCGATTCCCAGCTTTACCCAGGAGACCTGCACATTGCGGATTGCGCCGTGCAGAAGCACACGCGAAAGCGCGTGAACGCAGAGGTGCTCGTCGCGCACCGCCCCGGGCCGTGCTCCGCCATGTTTGTAGAGGCGCGTGTTCTGATGGATGAAACCGAGCGGAACGAACTCCGTAAATCCGGCGGTACGCTTCTGAATCGAGCGCAGCAACAGCAGGTGGCGCACCCAATCGGCAGGTTCTTCGACGTGGCCATACATCATCGTCGAAGTCGTAGGGATAGAGAGTTCGTGGGCCGTGGTGATGATTTCGACCCACCGCGCGACCGGCAGCTTGTTGGGGCTGAGCTGCTGGCGGATGCGGTCGTCCAGAATTTCCGCGGCGGTGCCGGGAATGCTCCCAAGCCCTTCGTCTTTCATCATTTGCAGGTACTCGCGTAGCGGCAAGCCCGTCTTCCACACCCCGTAGTCGATTTCCATCGGCGAAAAAGCATGGACGTGCATGGCGGGAAGCGCCCGTTTGATGGCGCGCAAGAGGTCGCGATAAAAGAAGCCGTCGAGGTCGCGGGGCAGGCCGCCTTGAATGCAGACTTCCGTTGCGCCGCAATTCCAGGCTTCGCGGGCGCGGCGCACGACTTCCTCGAAAGAAAGCGAGTAAGCATCGGATGCTTGCGGCCCGCGGCCAAAGCCGCAAAAACTGCAGCCGACGAAACAGACGTTGGTGAAATTGATGTTGCGATTGACGACATAGGTGACGGTTCGACCGACGGTCTCCGAGCGCAGATAATCCGCGACGGCTAGCAGAGCTTCGAGATCGGCGCCTTCGGCCGTCGCCAGGCACAGGCCCTCGTCGAAGGAAGGCTCTTGGCCTTGCAAAACCGACTCAAGAGAATCGCGCGCGCCAGCGGCACATTGCGCGAGCACTGTCGAGAGGGTTTTCTGCGACATAGCTTCGTTGCTCACGATTGGGGGCACCGTCTCATTCTACTTTGGCTTCGCCGGGAGTCGGCCGTTAGTTCGTTCCGTCTCCTGTATCTATATGGGGCCATCCTATCAGAGCCTAGGCAACAATCGAAATCCCGCGAAATTTCCGCCCGCCTTCGACCGGCAGGCAGCCGGGGTTCGAGTTCCTTTGCAGCTGCTTCGCAACATCGAGCGCGAAAACTGGTGGATACCAGTTATCATAGGCGGCCAGGCCAGGAGGCTGAAATGAACCGAGCCAGGGGCACCGCCGGCGTGGCGGCTTTGGCGGGATTGCTTGTGACGCTCGTCCCGAGCGGCGTGTTTGCGAACGATCAGGTGAAGACGGACGGCGGTATCGTAGAGGGCATGAGTGCGGCCTCGCCGGGAGTCCGGGTGTTTCGCGGGATTCCTTTTGCCGCGCCGCCCATCGGAGAATTGCGCTGGAGAGCGCCGCAACCCGTTGCGCCCTGGAAGGGCGTTGTGAAGGCGAGTGAATTCGGGCCGCGCTGCATGCAAGCACCGGTTTTTTCAGACATGGTTTTCCGCGACCGGCCGGACAAACCAATGAGCGAGGATTGCCTGTACTTGAATGTGTGGACGCCGGCAAAGTCCGCCGAGGATCGCCTGGCGGTCATGGTATGGTTTTACGGCGGCGGATTTCAGGCCGGATCGAGTTCCGAGCCGCGCTATGACGGCGAGAATTTCGCAAAGAAAGGAATCATCGTTGTCAGCGTCAATTACCGGCTGGGCGTATTCGGTTTTTTTTCTCACCCGGAGTTGACCAAGACATCGGGCGTAAACGCATCAGGGGATTACGGTCTGATGGACCAGATCGCGGGGTTGCGTTGGGTGAAGCAAAATATCGCTGCATTTGGAGGCGATCCGGAAAAAGTGACCATCGCGGGCGAATCGGCAGGATCGCTCTCGGTCAGCGCCCTGATGGCCTCGCCGCTCGCCAGGGGATTGTTTCGCGGAGCGATAGGAGAGAGCGGCGCATTCTTTGGGCGACCTCCAGCGGGGTCGGCAATCGAGACGCTCGGCGAGACGGAGAGGACGGGCGAGAAATTTGCGGAATCGGTTGGCGCGAAAGACCTCGTGGCCTTGCGCGCAAAGCGCGCGGAAGACCTTCTGAGCGCGGCGCAAAAAGACCGCTCGTTCCGGTTCTGGCCAAGTGTGGACAGCTATGTTCTGCCGAAAGATGTAGCCACGATGTTTGCGGCGGGCCAACAGGCCCACGTGCCGCTGCTGGCAGGTTGGAACGCCGAGGAAGCCAGCTCGGCGGTGGTCTACGCGAAAGAAAAGCCGACGGCCGAGACGTTTCCGCGACAGCTGCGCACGCGCTTTGACGATCGAGCGGCGGAGATCCTAAAGCTGTATCCCGCAAGCAACGATGAGGAAGCGCGGCAGTCGGCGATCGACCTGGCAAGCGATCTGTTTATCGTGTACATCACATGGGAATGGCTGGAGATGCAGAATAAAACCGGCCAGGCGCCAGTCTATGGCTATGTGTTTGACCGAACTCCGCCGGTCGCGCCGGGCACCAAGGTTAACGGAGTCTCTCCGAAGGACCTCGGCGCCCGGCATGCTTGCGAGATTGAATATGTCTTTGGCACGCTGAAGTCGCTGCCGAACCCCTGGGAGCCGGTGGACTTCCAGATTTCGCATGCAATGGCTTCGTATTGGGCGAATTTTACAAGGACGAGGGATCCCAACGGGCCGGGCCTGGCGAAATGGCCTGCCTATGACGGCGGAGCGGGTCCGATGATGATGCACTTTGCCGAAGAGATTCAGACCGTGCCGCAAGCACATCGCGCCCGTTACGAGTTTTGGAGTGAGGCAGCAGCTTCGGCTATGGCCCACTGAAAGATCTGTTGGTATTGCCCTGGTGGCAACGCGGCCTTGGCCGCAGCTACAACGCACCGCCTGGCCTGCTCTGGTTCTTATGAAACTCGGCACGCTCACGATCTTGATCGGCCTCGTTCTAGCTGGCATCGCCCTGGCGATTACCGGTGCCGCGTTGGTATTGCATGACGGCTTGAGCGCCAAGGCCACGCCGACGCGCCTGGAAGCGTTTGTGGCACGCAACACGCGCCACCTGGCAATCCCGAGAAATGCGCGCTTGATGGAGGACCCCGTGCTGGATTCGCCGGAAATTCAGCGCGAAGCGCGGCTGCATTTTGCCGACCATTGCGCGGTTTGCCATGGGAATGACGGTAGCGGCGACACGCCAATCGGCAACGGACTCTATCCCAAGCCACCCGATCTACGGCGTCCCGCGACGCAGAATTTAAGCGACGGCGAACTCTTCTGGATTATCGAGAATGGCGTGCGCTTTACCGGCATGCCGGCATTTTCCAGCGGCGAGGAACACGAGGCTGGGAATCACGGCAATGGACAAGATAGTTGGAAGCTGGTCCATTTCATCCGGCATCTCGGTCATTTGACCGAGGCGGAACGCCTCGAGATGGAACGCTACAATCCGAAAGGGCCGGAAGACCGCGCAGAGGAGGAAGAGGAAAATGAATTCCTGAATGAAGCAACGCCCACGCCTGCGCCGGAATCTCAGACTCGTAGGCGGAAACGGCGCGGTACCGGCAACCGCCAGGGAAAACCAGGGAGACAAAGATGAAAGGGAAATGTTTGATGCTCGTGCTCGCGCTCGCCTTTGCGGGCGGCGCGGCTTTCGCGCATGGGAACAAAGTACACGTCAAAGGTACGGTAGAAAAGATCGGCGGCGACTCCTTGCAGGTCAGGACCCCCGAAGGCAAGACCGTGGAGGTGAAGCTCGTGGCCTCCACCGTTTACATCCTGCACACGCGGACGAAGCCAGGCGACGCCCCAGATGCCAAAGAGAACAAGCCCGCCAAGCTGGCCGACCTCGCGGTCGGAGACGCGGTAGTGATCCACGCAACGCCGAAAGATGGAAACCTGGAAGCGGATGAAATTAGATTCTCCGCGCCGAGTACGAACAAGATGGCCTCGGCCGCGTCCAGACCGAAGGTCTGAAGAAGTTTCCCGTCAGCAGCAAGCAGTTGTCAGTTCTTAGCCAAAAAACGGTCGCGCGGAAATCGGGATTTTCCAGCTGGCGCGGCGCCCCACGTGGGCGTCATCGCATAGCATCCTGGTTAGTCGACGAGATGGCATGAGTGAGTTTTTAGGACCAACCACACCGGCTCCTCGGCGGCCAGTCTGAGGGTTCGCACCGCTCCGGGCGTGACGTGCACCACAAGCGTCACGCCGCAATCGACGCGCGCAACGCACATCGTGCCTCGTTGTTCGAGAGACAGCATCCTACCCTCGATGACGTTGCGCGCACTCAACCCGCGCGGACGCTCCGATGCCAGCAGGATGTCTCCGGCGCGAATGGCCACCTGCACGCGGTCCCCGGCGGACGCATGCGCGAGCGGTACCTCGATCTCGCAAGCGCTCTCGCCG
>DATAIH010000172.1:0-2212 GCA_036262755.1 Candidatus Acidiferrum sp. | reverse complement strand
GCTGATCGAGCGTGTCTCCGACCTGAAGACGAGGCAGCGATTTCGCGAGCTGATCGACCGCTATCACAAGCTTCGCTACAAGGTGCCTTTTGGCGCCCACCTTGAGTACATGGTTTCGATCAGCCAGCCGGAGCAAACGGTTGTTGGCTGCCTGCAATTTTCCAGTGCTGCCTGGCGGCTCCAGGTGCGCGATGAGTGGATTGGTTGGGACGACCAAACGCGCGCACGGAATCTGCCACAGGTGGTCAACAACAGCCGCATGCTGTTGCTGCCGTGGGTTCACATTCACAATCTGGCCAGCGCGATGCTGGCGCGCGCCCTGAAGCAACTACCTGCCGACTGGCAGGCGCAGTACGGAGTCGTGCCGCTGCTGGTGGAGACCTTTGTTGATCCGGCACTGTACACCGGAGTCTGCTACCGGGCAGCGAACTGGGTAGAACTGGGACAGACCAGCGGGCGTGGCCGGGATGACCGCCAGCATCGCCGTCATGGTGCGCAGCCCAAGCGGGTATTTCTGTATCCGTTGCGGCGCGATGTCCTGAGGCGGCTGCGGGGAGAGAGGTGCCGCCCATGAGTGCACTGCCCTGGCCTGAGGAAAAACCCTTTGCTCAGGGCGACGGGGCCTATGAGATGATCAAGGCGTTTCTATCCGGTGAGGCGCACGCGATGGAGCACAGCGAACTGGAAAGGCTGCTGGACGAGAAGGGGCGCGAACTGATGCGCCTGTTGCTGCAGGAGCATCTGAACCAGCGCCGTCCGGGAGAGACTACCGGGCCGGTGCGGGATCGAGAAGGACAGACCCGCACAGCTGCCACGGAACATACGCGCAATGTGGAGAGCATCTTTGGTACTCTCGAGTTAACCCGCGCCGGATATCCCAGCGAGGGAAAAGACAGTCTCCATCCGCTCGACGCTACGCTCAATCTCCCTGATGAAAAGTATTCGCTCGAAGTACGGCGCCGCGTGGCCATCGAAGCCGCCAAGGGTTCTTTTGACGAGGGGGTCAAGACGCTGGAGACCTATACCGGCGCCCACGTCCCAAAGCGGCAATTCGAAGAGCTGACGATTCGCGCGGCCCAGGATTTCGAGGCTTTTTACGCTGACCGCCAGAGTCGCGCCTGTGAAGATCCCGGTCACGGGTCCGTCCTGGTGCTCAGCGTCGATGGGAAGGGCATCGTCATGCTGCCGGAAGATCTGCGCGAGTCCACGCGGAAAGCCGCCGCCGAACGGAACGATGCCTTCACTGCGCGGTTGGGACGCGGACGCCGGATGAACGCCAAGCGCATGGCCTCGGTAGCGTCCATTTATACCGCGGAACGGTCTGTGCGCACGCCCGAGCAGATCCTTCCCGAGCAGAAGCCGCAGGATGTTGCGAAACGCCCCCAGCCGGAAAACAAACGCGTCTGGGCAAGCCTGGAACGGTCTCCCGAGGAAGTGATTACGGCGATGTTCGAAGAGGCACTACACCGCGACCCAGAGCGGCAGAAATACTGGGTCGCTCTGGTAGACGGCAACGAGACACAGATTAATCTTCTTCTGCGGTTGGCCAAAGAACGCAACCTCTTCGTGCCGATCGTCGTGGACTTCATCCATGTGGCGGAGTACGTCTGGAAGGCCGCAAAGGCCCTTGTCCCCGGCGATCAGATGCAACAGGACCGCTGGGTACGAGACCACCTGCTGGAGATCCTGCGTGGAAAGGCGAGCACGGTGGCGGCCGGGATGAGGCGAAGTGCCACATTCCGCGAAATGAAGGCCGAAGAACGCAAGCCCATAGACGACTGTGCAGATTATTTGCTCAAGTACGCGGGGTTTCTTAACTATCACGAGATGCTGGCTGTGGGAGCACCGATCGCCACCGGAGTCATCGAAGGCGCCTGTGGCTATCTGGTCGAGGCCCGGATGAACCGTTCCGGAGCGCGATGGAGTTTGACAGGCGCCGAAGCCGTGCTCCGGTTGCGCGCCCTCCGTGCCAGTGGTGACTTCGACGCTTATTGGAAGTTTCACGAGCGACAGGAATATCAGCGTAACCATGCGGCAAAGTACGCTGACCAACACGTCCCCGATGTCGCCACGCCCCCGGGTTCCAAATCCAAGAAGAAGCCCTACGGTGGGCTGGAAATCATCAAGTAGCTGAGTCTAGTCGCAGGGCTCCCGCAACGAACTCACCTAAACTCGAACCTGTGAAATTCGCCATTCCAAAAGAGCCGCACCC
>DATAIH010000171.1:0-2771 GCA_036262755.1 Candidatus Acidiferrum sp. | reverse complement strand
TCCAGCAGTTGGCTCGCGCTTCCATCTCCGCTTTGGGCTTGCCCCGGGAACCTGCCGCGCCGTGATTGCTCGAACTGTTTTGGTCTGCCGCGTGCTTTTGCTGGCTTTTTTGAGCCCCTTCGACCCACCATCGCCACCCGCGATCCGCATTGACCTTTCCCCTCCCTGAATGGTAAGCATGTAAGGTTCGGCCAGCGCCGCGGTTTCTGACCGAGCGTTGCCCGGTCGAGGAGCAAGTGTCCCAGGAACGCTTTTCTGAGCTAAGGTCAGGCTTGGTCAACGCTTCGCTCGGATTTGGCATCACACCCCCTAATGTGGGTCGCCATTTCGGCTTTCACGCCGTTTGCCCGTCAGGCTCTTGATCGGGGACGGAGTGGTCCGGAGGCAAGCCCGCCTCTTCCAAAGGGCGGAAAAACAGAAGGAGTGGCAATGAAGCGGTTTTGGACAGCAATAGCCGTCGCACTTTTGGCCATCTTCGCGGTGGCAGCCTGCAATGACTACGGCAACACCTTTCAGAGCCCCGGCGGTGCCTTCATCACTTTCCTGTCCCCCCGGCAAATGTCTGCATGCCCGGCCCCGTGCACCAACAATCCGAATTTCACCCTGTCGGTGAACGGCACCGGCTTCGTTGCGAAAACCCTGGTGCAATGGAACGGCAAGAATCTCCAGACGACGGTCCCCACAGACAGCTCGGGAAATCCCCTCGGCAACGTGGTGACCGCCACGGTCCCCGCCTCTTTGATCGCCACCGCCGGGACTGCCGTTGTCAACACCATTAACCCGAACTCTAACTATGGAACGGGGACAAACGGCCTCTCCAATACCCTTGTCTTCATCATTAACAATCCGCCGAACCCCGTACCCACCGTCAGTTCCGTTTCACCCGCCTGCGCCGCGGTTGGCAGTTCCCTATCCATCACCGTCACGGGCACGAACTTCATGAACGTTGCCGCTCCGAGCGGGTCCGCCCCGACCCAGTTTTCCACGCTGAATTGGACTCTCGGTTCGTCTCAGCTCCAATTGTCGCCCTATACCGCGAACCCGATAACGGTCACTGCCACCCAGATAACCGCAACAATTCCCGCTGCCAGCATTAGCGCTGCGGGCACAGCCACGGTCACCGTTTACAACCCACCGTCGCCGCCTGTTGCGAACGTCGCGGGCAGCACCGGCAGCGGCGGCGGCACGAGCGCCCCGCCGGCCACCGTCACCGTGCAAACCGCAACTTGTCCCGCGGCCGCAAAGGCTCCGGCGAATTCCGTTGCGACCGACGCTATCGCCGAAGAGACGCCTGCCGTCAGCCGCGACGGGCGTTACGTGGCTTACACCGCCTTGCGCGACGAACACGCGCAAATCTTCCTGCGCGACACCTGCGAAGGGGCTCCGGCAAGCTGCCAGCCCGAGACTTCTTTGCTCTCCGTCTCGAGCAGCGGCGACTCGGGCGCCGGGGATAGCCACACACCTTCGATGAGTTCTGACGGCCGCTACATCGCTTTCAGTTCGAACGCAAGCGATCTTGTGGCGAACGCGCCGTCGGGCCGCCAGATTTATTTGCGGGACACCTGTGCGGGCGCTCCGGATTCCTGCAAGCCTTCGATGCTTCTTGTTTCGACGGACCCTCAAGGTGGGCTTGTCGGAGCAGAGAGTATTCATCCTTCGGTCAGTTCTTCGGGTCGCTTCGTCGCATTTCTTGCTGTCACTCTGAGCCAGACCCTGAATCATCCGGCTAGTGAAGCGAATTCTTCTGCCGCCACCGCCCGCAACAGCGGTTACCGCCAGGTATTCGTTCGCGACACCTGTCTTGGCGTCTCGAACTGCACACCGAAGACCACCCGCGTTTCGCTCGAACCCGGTGATGGCGGCGGGGCGGACGGGAATCCTGCTGGTCCGGCACTCGGCGGCAAGGCCAAGCACGTGGCCATGACCGGCGCGAAAACTTCCACCCTCTTTACCCGTTCCGTCGCGGTGGATGACAGCATCTTCCTGGCCATCACCAGCGACCGGCACTAGTCTCCTGCGGCGTATTGCCGCTAGCTATCAAGGTTTCGAGGTCCCCTTCCTGCCCTCGAGTGACAGCCAACGGCGCCGCCGATTATGTGAGACGGGACAATAGATGCCTCTTATCAGAGCCGGGCGCGTTAGCGAGGGTTTTCTGCCCGCATCGAGAAGCGCTTGCGATAGGCCGTGGGACTGGTTCCGAGCACGCGGCTGAAGTACAGGCGCAGCGTGGCCGCCGTTTCGAGCCCGACCGCTTCGGCGATGCGATCCACGCTCTCGCCGGTCTTCTCGAGCATCCTCTGCGCGGCGAGCAGGCGCTGGTGGATCAGCCATTGATGCGGCGTGGTTCCATTCTGCCGGAGGAACTGGCGGGCGAACGTGCGCGGCGACATCGCAGCCCTCTTCGCCAGCTCTTCGACCCGCAGCGGCCTTGCCAGGTGGTTCTCGGCCCACACAAGCACGGGCGCGAGTCCTGCGGAGGCGTCGCGCGGGATGGGGTCAGGCACGAATTGCGCCTGGCCGCCGTCGCGATGCGGCGGCATGACCAGGCGGCGCGCCACCGAGTTGGCAATCCCGGCGCCATAGTCGCGGCGCACGACGTGCAGGCACAGGTCGATTCCCGCGGCGCTGCCGGCGGAAGTGAGAATGCTGCCCTCATCGATATACAGCCGGTCGGACTCCACTCGAATGCCGGGATAGCGGCTCGCCAGGCGCGCGGCGTATCGCCAGTGCGTGGTGGCGCGTTTGCCGTCGAGCAGTCCCGTTGCCGCTAG
>DATAIH010000170.1:0-4937 GCA_036262755.1 Candidatus Acidiferrum sp. | reverse complement strand
CGAACACGCCCGGAAGCGAGGTTTCGAGCAGAAACGGTGGGCGGTGGAGCGGCCATCGGGCAGCGGCGAGATCTTCCTTCGTCAGGTCCCATCCGGTCTTGATGAAACCCTTCGCATCGAGCGCGACACGGCCATTCAGCCAACCGGTGTTGGCTTCGGCTCCCGTCATCAGAAATACGTGCTTAATATCCTGACTCGTTACCTCGCCCGTGCCGTCGCGCCACCGCACGCGCTCAAGATGTTCGGTTCCCTCAAAAGCCACGATCTCGGCTCTCGTCTTGATCTGGATTGTTGGGGTCTCCTCGATGCGTCGAATCAGGTATCGCGACATGCTCGCCGAAAGACTGCTGGAGCGGACGAGCAAATGAACGTGTCTCACCGTCTGCGCCAGAAACACTGCGGCCTGGCCGGCCGAGTTCGCTCCGCCCACCACTATGACTTCATCGCCGTCGCAGAGCTGCGCTTCCATGAAAGTCGCGTTGTAGTAGACACCCGCACCTTCGAACTGACCGAGATTCGCGAGCGACGGCCTACGGTATCGAGCCCCAGTGGCAATGACCACCGTGCGAGCCGGGATGGTCACGCTGTCGTCGAGTCTCACGCCGTAGGCGTTGTGTTCGCAGACCAACTCCGCGGCGCCTTTCGCGATCATGACCTCGGCGCCAAACTTCTGTGCCTGGGCGTAGGCGCGTCCGGCCAGCTCTCGCCCTGAAATCCCCGTTGGAAATCCAAGGTAGTTCTCGATTCTCGAGCTTGAGCCCGCTTGTCCTCCAGGCGAGCTCGCTTCGATAACCAGCACATCGAGTCCCTCAGAGGCCGCGTAAACGGCGGCCGCAAGACCCGCTGGTCCGGCGCCGACGATGACGAGAGCGCGCCGGTGGGTGTGATCGATCCCCTTATTGAAGCCGAGACAGTCGGCGATCTCCTGATTGCTGGGATTCTTCAGCACTGTGGCGCCGCGGCAGATCACGACAGGTATCTCCGCCGGCTCCACGTGAAAGCGATCGAGCAATTGCCGTACATCGGCGTCCCGGTCAAGATCGAGGTACTTGAAGGGGTGGCCATTGCGCGTTAGGAATTGTTTGATTCGAAGCGTTGCCCCGGACCCGGCGGAGCCGATGAGCAGCACGTCGCCAATCCCCTGCGCAACCATCGCGACCCGTCGATGGATCAACGCTCTCATCAGCACTTCGCTGATTTCGGCGTCGGTTTGAATGAGGGCGTGCATCTGGTCGCGTGTCAGTTGGACGACTTCGCCAGAGTCACTCACACGGAGGCGCATCTGCGCAGGGCGACCGAGGATCATGCTGATGTCACCGGTGAACTGAGCCGGCCGGACAACCGCGACTAGAATTTCCTCCAGTGCCGATGGGCGAATGACCTCGATCTCACCAGCCTTCAGTACAAAGAACGGCACGTTGGTTTGGCCGCTGTCGATCAACACTTCGCCGCGGGTGATTGGACGAATCACTCCGTGCGAAGCAATCCGTGCAATCTGCGCGGAACTCAACACCGGAAACATGAGCGCTGCATTCGCGGCGCCTGAGAGCAGCGTCGAGCGTGCGGTCTCAGTCACAGATCCACTAGTGGGTGGCCGCCGCCGTTTTCGCCGCGGGCTGAGTGAGCCAGGTTTCGAAGCGTGTCTCGCCGAGCCGCGCGTCATCACCCGGAAGGAGCGTTCTTTCGCTTACCTCAATGCCGTAGTAACGCGCGTGCGGGTCAGCGACAACCACGCGCGGATCCTTGAATGCGGTTAGACCTCGCCGGATGAGTTCATCGAGACGAAACTTTTCTGGTCCACCTACTTCAACGGTGCCATTCACTGGTGAGCCCATAGCGATCCGGCCTACCGCACTGGCGACGTCGTCGGCTGCCATGGGCTGGATGAGCGCAGATGGCAGGCGTACCTTGTTGCCCTCGGTTGCAAAATCGGCGATGCCCTTGACGAATTCGAAGAACTGCGTCGCGCGAACAATTGAATATGGGATGGAGGAACCCTTGATCAAATTCTCCTGAGCGATTTTTGCGCGGAAGTAGCCGCTTTCGAGCATGCGCTCAGATCCTACGACAGACAGCGCAACGTGATGTCCCACGCCCGCGGCCGCTTCATAGGAAAGGAGATTACGGGTTGCCGTCTCGAAGAAACTCATCACCGCCGCGTCTTCCCACGAGGGAGCGTTCGATACGTCAACGATTACCGATGCACCTTTCATCGCTTCGGCCAGTCCCTCGCCGGTAAGAGAATTGACACCGGATTGAGGAGATGCGGCAATTGCTTCATGCCTCTGCTCGCGCAACTTGGTAACGAGCTTTGAGCCAATCAGTCCACTGCCGCCGATCACCACGATTTTCATAATTTTCACCTCTGTCTCGACTGAGGGCTGAACTAAGTATCAAGCAACAGGCCCTTATCGAAGCGATGAAGTGCATATTTTTTGATGCCCACCGTTTTAAGCAACTGTCAGATGTGACAGTGCTGTTGATTCCGAACACCAGGCGGCGGAAGCGGGCAATTTGACAATCCAACGCGGAAGGTTGACGAAACCGAGCGCCAAGGCCCGTTACACTGCGTGCCATGACCCAACTGAGGCAGCAATGGCATAGATGCCGCGGACGGAAACAGGCCTTCCGACACTGGCGTGCTGCGCACACTGAACAGGCCTCACTCGACGGGAGGCGCTCCAGCTATTCAGGTCACGTTCGGCCGTTTGTGGGCTCATGGAATATTTTCACGATTCGAAACTCTCGTCCTCCAGCCTTTCATAACCGGCTCGATGCTAAGACGAGACTACTGCAGGTCGTATCTGGTAACCGCCCCGTCGCAGATCGGGTGACAAGCGCTGTCGCAATCCCTCGCGAACTCCTGAGCGATGATCTGGGAACCCGAACTGCCTCAAGTCGTTGAAAGTCTGGCTTTTCTGATCCTCACAAGGCGACTCCGCGATGGATGGCCTTCGGTGGCGTTGGGTTCCGTTAGACTCCGTTTGGTTCGGACGGGCATAGTGCCGGCAAAGCATTCATACGTGACCGAAGCGAAGAAGGCGTAAGTCGTTGCCGCAGAAGGAGAAACTTGGCTGGGAGGCCTGGACTCGAACCAGGATAGCCAGATCCAGAGCCCGAATACTGAGCACCCGCCCGGACCAGACAAACCCTTGAAAAGATGAGATGTCTTTTGTCTTCAAGCAAATAGGCCAATCTTGAAAGTTCTCCTCCGTTTGCTTCCGTTAGGCACCGGTTGGCTTCGTCGGGCATAGAACGGGCATAGGAGACAGTGGCCTGATGAATATGCCAAAGCACACGAATCGAAGAAGCATCGGAGACCACCAGTCGGGCCGGTCACAGGCTCATCTTTTTCAAAGTTTCGAGATCGGAATGGAGATCTTCGGAGCGATACCAGTACACTCGGATTCTGCGCGACGCGCAGGCAGCGGCAAATGTGTCGAGATCAACATTGGCCAAGCGCGCGGCATCATCGAATCGAAGACGCTGGGTCTCATATAAACGGCAGGCAATCTCTACCAGCGCGTCCCGGTCCGTGGAGCCGAGCCGTCTCAGGACGTCGTCGGGAACATGCAAGAGTGACATCGCTTCCCCTTCTTGGGATTATACTTCGCGGTCGCCACTTATAGAAAACTGAGACTTCCGCTTGTTGAGTCCCATCCTCCGCCAACTCCGCATCCGCACATAGCGCAGCTCGGTTTCTCGCGGTGGCTCAAAACTAGCCGCTTCCGTCGTCTGCGGCACACCGACCAAGCTAAGAGACCGGTCAAATGTTTCACAACCCTTCGGACGCGAGCTTTGGGGCGCGATGGCCACAGCACCTTTTCGTAATTTATGGTGAGGTAACCAAGGTCAACATGCGCTGAAGATACCGCCCCAGTTGCTGGGGCAGAGCGCGATTCGCAATGAGATCACAATCAAGATCCTTAGTTCCGGCGCGATACTCGGAATCGGGCTATAGTTCTCTTTTAGGCCCATTTTGACTAGGGTGACGCGACCTCAACTATTTGGCCAGGTGAAATGGAGAGAAGTGCTTTTGCACAGCCTGGAATGAGTGGCAGTAGGTCCTGCATGCGATTTGACTTTGCACAGAGGACCACAACCGCCACGCTCCGTCCGGTCATGTTCTGTTGGTATTTGATTCGCCTGTCGCTCGTGAGCAGCACATCCCAACGGCCTTCGGCCAGCGAGAGAAGCTCACCGTTCTTCTTGGAACCATAGCCTGCCCGACGTACCGTTTCGCATTCATGACCCATCGCGGTGAGCGTCCCTCGCAGCGCTGCTGGAAGACACTCATCGATGAGGATTTTCATTTCTCAAAGCGCGCCAGCATGAGCGCCTTTGCCTCTTCCAGAGCGGCGATGGCCTGCCCCCGGCTGACTCCCGGATATTGCTCCAGGAATTCATCAAGGGTATCCCCGCCTTCCAAGTAGTCCAGGAGCGTTTGGAAAGGCACGCGTGTTCCGCGGAAGACAGGCTCACCGCTAAGGATTTCTGGATCCCGGATAATTACGCTCTGAGAAGTGGCCAAGGAGAACCCCCCTTCACCGATCTTGATTATCTCACCCATCACCAAGAATCGCCCCGAAAAATGAAAACCGCCTACGCCGTCCAGGTGAAGAATTGTGTTTCCGCGAAGGAAGGAAGCAGTGCAAGAGCCGGGGGCACTCCAGGGCAAGCATAGTTAACCAGGCGTTGAGCGGGATTCCGACACGGTTACGCAGAGGGAAAAGTGATACACGGAGATGGCCTTAGGATTCCGCGACCTTTACGAAACCTTCCTGAACAAGCTGTGTTGCGGATTCCTGGTGAAGCCGATCACCATTCCCGGGTGATTCCGATCACGATTCCTGGCTGATTCCGATCAGTATTCCTGGGCGAAAGCGATCACCATTCCTGGGCTAAGCCGATCAGTGATCGACACTTGGCGGAAGGGT
>DATAIH010000169.1:0-10405 GCA_036262755.1 Candidatus Acidiferrum sp. | reverse complement strand
GCTGCGCACTGTCAGAAATGCCAGTCGAACTAGGGTTGCCGACGATCATATTTTGCACGAGTAGTCACGATGCGACATTTCCGACTCCTTCCGCTTGCAGGAATTCTGCTTCTGACTGCCTGTGGCCGCACCCCAAAGGCTGTATCCGCCCAAACAGGCAACGACTGGCATGAGTTCGAAGGAACTTGGACGGCGGCGGGTAACCGGTACATTCTTCGGCTGGGCAATGATCGGCAAACGTCTATTGCGAACTTTCAGGGGACGTTGCTACTCGTGGGTCCCGGACGGCTGGGAGTGGGTTTTCGAGCAGAGGCGATCGTGCTCAACGATAGCGTCACCGGCCTCGTAGGTCGGGCTGTCTGGACCGACGAACGCGGCGACCAGGCGTGGAGCGAACTGCGGGGCGAAGGCAACAAGACGAGCAACAAGATTGTCGGGACTTTCGTCGGTGGGACGGGACGCTACCGGGGAGCCACGGGCACCTACGAGTTCTCGTGGAGATTTCTGCTCGAGAACGAAGACGGCAATGTGCAAGGCGAATCCGCGGGTCTCAGAGGCCGGGTGCATGTAGGTGCTGCTCGTGGCGGAAGCACCACCGAGGGGACGACGCCGTCGTGAGCAGCGCGGGTCTGTGGCTTAGGCGCGCGTTGCCGTTTGCCTTGGCCATCGGCATCTGGTTGGTGCCGGTTCCCGCCGGGCTTACAGCTCCGGCATGGCATCTTTTCGCGATATTCGTAGCCGCGATCACGGCTGTGCTGGATGGCGCCCTGCCGCTTTTGACGTCGACGATGCTGGCTGCGGCAGCGGCTGTTCTCACCGGCACCATCTCCGCCGCAAAGGCGTTTGCGGGTTTTGCCAATCCTAGTGTGCTGCTCGTAGTGACCGCCTTCCTGGTAGCGCAGGCAGTCGTCAAGTCCGGACTCGGGCGACGCATCAGCCTCTTTATGGTAAGCCGGTTCGGCCGTTCGTCATTGGGGCTCGCCTACAGCATCGTAGTGACTGACGCGCTTATCGCGCCGGCTTTCCCAAGCAACACCGCACGCGGCGGGGTTTTGTTCCCGATCGTGCTCTCGGTCGCGCAAGGGTCCGGTTCGAAACCAGACGATCCGGAGGGGCGCCGTCTCGGCGGTTATTTGATGTTCTGCGCGATGGCCAGTCTGGCGGTATCGTCGGCTCTGTGGATGACTGCCACCTCGGCCAATCCGATTGGAATTCAGATAGCGCGGGACTTCGGAATAGGGATCGGGTTCGGAAAATGGCTTATCGCTGCGTGTGTGCCGGCAATCACAGCGATCGCCGCATTACCCTGGGTAATCGCGCGCCTGTTCCCGCCCAGAGTCGGTCAGACGCCGAAAGCCCCGCTCGAGGCGCGGAAGGCACTTGCGGCCTTGGGGCCATTGTCGCGCGACGAACGGATAACCGCGGCTGCCTTCGTGCTGATGGTATTGGCTTGGGTATTTGGGGACAAGCTGAACCTCAACGTCACGATTATCGCTTTCGCCGGTCTAGGGGTGTTGCTGGCGACCGAGGTTCTTACGATGGCGGATATCGCGACGCAGGGCGACACTCTGGCTACTTTTCTCTGGCTAGCCGTACTGTTCGCGTTGAGCGGGCAGCTGAACGAGCTCGGTTTCATGGGGTACGCAGGCCAGCGCCTGGCGGCGCGCATCGGCGGGTTGTCGTGGCCACTCACGTATGTGCTCCTCCTCGTGATCTACGTGGCGATTCACTATATGTTCGTCAGCCAATCATCGCAGGTTCTCGCCCTATTAGGCGTATTTCTCGATGTAGGCATACGAGGAGGTGTGCCCGGGCCTCTGATGGCGTTCGCGCTGCTTTTCGCCAGCAGCTACTTCTCTGTAATCACTCCGCAGGGAGGAAGCCAGAACGTCATCTTCGTCGGCAGCGGTTATCTCACACAGCGCGAACTGTATCGGCTTGGGCTTCTGACGACCTTATTTTTTCTGGCCGTCTTCATGGTAATCGGGACGGGTTGGATCCTCCTAGTAATCCGCTGACGGGCGTAAAAGCCGCGTACTAACAGCCGCTTTCCGGTTTTTTCCTTAAATTGGAAGATAGCTCGTGTGCCTCGCTGTAAGAACTGACGGTAAGCGTCTCGCAGTGGTCACCACATGCTGTGCAAGTCAAAGATTCAGCCCAAAGCAAGGCGTCAGTGGTAGGTATGAGCCGACCCCAACCGGGCCGCGATTGCTCTGAAAGTGGCTGATCCTCAGTCTGTCAGGAGATGCACGAGGGGGCAAAAGGCACTGTAAGTTTTCCTAGTAGGTCCGCGCATCTTTTTGCCTCTAGATGCTGAATGACTGGCAAAGGAGGGAGAATCGTGAAAAAAGTAATGGCCGCGGTTCTAATGGCGGGGGCTGGTTTGGTGATAGGCCCGAGGACGAGTGCCCAAACGGCAGCACCACAAGAGAATACTCAACACGTGATCAGCGATCAGGATTTGGGCCTGCTGCGAAAAGACATTCGCTCCCAGAGAAAACAGCTCATTGCGGCGAATTTGAACCTGACGGACCAGGAGGCGACAAAATTCTGGCCGGTCTACGACCAATACGTGTCGGAGTTGATCAGTATCAATGACAGGAAGTTTGCCGTCATTCAGGAGTATGCGGATAATTGGGGAAAACTGACGAACGAGCAGGCCTTGTCGTTTGTCCGGCGATGGTTGGACGCGGACATTGAGATAGCCCAGTTGCGGCAGAAGTATGTGCCGATCGTGTCCAAGGTGCTGGATGGAAGGAAGTCAGCAACTTTTTTCCAGTTAGATCGGCGCATCGCAATGATGATCGAACTGCAGCTGTCGTCGCAGATGCCCTTGGTACAAGCACAGTGAACGATCAACGCACCGGAAATCGCCAAGCCGCATCCAATTCGAAACCACTCCTGAGACGGGTTTAAAACAAGATGCTCGCGCGTGTAAGGTGGCGAACCCGGTTCCGTGGTCCGCGCAAAATCTGTCGTGTTGACCACTATCAGGACTTGGCGCGGTCCTCCCAGTCGACCCAGTCTACGGGATGCGTCGCAAGGTAGGCACCGACGGCCTCGCCGAGAGTTGCAAAGAAGGTTTGTTCGCCGAAGCGCGTGAAGAGTCCGAAGCGCTTGAGTTTGTCCTTAACCGGATCCTTCATCTCTGCAAAGCACAATTCGATACCAGCCGTGTGCAAGGTTTCATCTAGCTCGGAGACGGCATCGGCCGCAGTGACATCGACACTCGTCACGGGTTCCGCCGCGATTACTACCCAGCGCACGGGCGTGGGTGATTTGGCAACGGCATCCAGGACCCGCTCGTGAAACAGCTCGGCGTTCGCGAAAAAAAGGGGCGCGTCCCACCGGAATAGCACGAGGCCGGGGATCAGCCGAGCTTCGGGATACCGCGCAATGTCGTGATAGCCCTTCACACGTTCGACGCGGCCGAGCACCGCTGAATGCGGGCGCCAGCCGTCCCAAAGGAACTCAATCACGGCAATCACGATCGCGATGGTAATGCCCGGAATGGCACCAAACACCGCCACACCTGCGAAGCAGGTCATCGAAAGCCAGAACTCCCAGCGCTGGATGCGATAGATGCGGCGCAGGTCCGGCACTTCGACTAGACCGATGGCCGCCGCAATGACTACGGCTGCGAGGGCGGGGTGCGGCAGATCCTCTAGAATCCCAGGCGCAAAGAGCAGCAGAAGTGCAATGGCAAATGCGCCCACGACTCCAGTCAATTGCGTCTTGGCCCCTGCTGCCTCGGCCACCGGTGTGCGCGATGAACTGCTACTAACCGGGAAGCCCTGAAAGAATGCCGAGGCGAGGTTGGCGACACCGAGGCCCACCATCTCTTGGTTCGGGTCAACATGCGTCCGAAGACGCGCCGCATAGGTTCGAGAAAGCACACTCGTATCGGCAAAGGAAACGAGAGCGACGGCGATGCCGCCCATGAGGATTGAGACCCAGTCTTTGACTTGTGTGAAAGGAAGGGTTGGCGATGGCAATCCGCGCGGCAAGGTGCCAAGCACGGACACGCCGGCGCGAGTAGCGAGGTCGAAGCCCGCGACTACCACCGTGGCTCCGACGACCGCGATCAGAACACCTGGAAGACGCGGTTTGCGCTTCAGCAACAGAATGACAACCAGCGTGCTGGCTCCTATCGCGAGTGCTGCAACGTTTGTCTTCCCTTCGAGAATCTTCTGAATGATTCCCCATGCCTGGCGCAAGGGTCCCTTTGCACTAACAGAGAAACCGAAGAGCTTTGGGACTTGGCTCAGCAGCACGGTGAGAGCGATGCCGTTCATGTAGCCATAACGGATTGGCTTTGAAAGCAGTTCGGTGACAAAACCCAGACGCCCCAGCCCCACAGCAACACACACGACCCCAGAGACGATTGCCATCATTCCAGCGAGTGCCACCGCACGATGTGTTTCTCCCGCTGAAAGCGGCAGCACGACTGCCAGGATCACTGGGGCAAGCGCAGAGTCGGGGCCGAGTACAAGAATGCGGCTCGGACCAAACAAAGCGTACGCGAGTAACGGGAAAATAGTTGCGTAAAGGCCGTTGATACCTGGCACACCGGACGCCTGGGCATACGCGATGCCCACAGGAACGAGCATCGTGGTCATAACTAGGCCCGCGCTAAGATCATGACGCAGCCAGGACAACTTGTAATGACCGAGAGTCTCCAGTCCTGGAAACCAGCGCATCCAGCCGGTTTGGTTTGCTTGCGTTGTGGGCCTAACGATGCGGCCGGACTCTGAGGTTTCGGACAGGGGAGATTCATTCATGGCCGCTCAATTACATTCGATGCGACCCGAGAGGTCAGGAGCGTTGGGAATTCCTTATCCGTCGTGCCGTAAAACCTCGCCCGTAAGAGCCGGATATGAAGCTACTTGGAGCTGTGCCCCGGACGGCCCTTTCCTGGGGCCTGATTTCGATCGCTGTGGGACTCTTCGACCTGCCGTACAAAGCTTAAGCATCGGGACCCTTATTACGTCACCTCCTCGCGTTTGGGAGGTCCTAAATGCCGCTCTTCGAAAGACCCGCCAAGTTCGAATCAGCAACAAATAGGAAGTTCGGACGCAGGGAGACTTCTGATGAAAGGAATCTCCTATGCAAACTCGACGTCAATTCATGAAGTTGGCAGCAACCGCCGGAGCAGCTTTATGTAGAGCCCTCCGGCCGAGGCGCGGCTGGGCGTTTGCCCAGAGCCCAACGAAGATTCGGAAATTCGTCACCGCATTGCCTGGTCTGGGGCCTTCAGGCGCCAAAAAGATCGGGCAGTACATTCCCCTGGCCACGAAACACACGACGACGTTTGCCGGATTGTCAACCGACGTTTACAGGCTGGGTGTCAAGCAGTTCGGCGAAAAAATGCACCCGGACCTTTCCGGAGCGACGCACTTCTGGGGCTATTACGACCTGGCAACTGGCGACCAGAAAATACTTGGCTGGGATCGTCGTTGCCAAGAAGGGCAGGCCGGTTTTGTTCAACATAACGAATCAACTTCCGAACAAACAGCTTATCCCCATCGATCTGACGATCAATGCCGGACCGAATACAACCGTGGGAGACCTGCCGCTGAACCGCATCGCAACTCACCTTCACGGTGGCTTTACGCCATGGTTTAGTGATGGCATTCCTTTCCAGTGGTTCGCTCCGAATGGAATGCATGGCGTAAGCTTCATGAACGTGCCCGGCACGAACCCGTCGGCAGGAACTGCCACTTACTACTATCCAATGGACCAGAGCGCCAGGATGGCGTGGTATCAAGACCATGCAGTGGGCATCATGCGGACGAATGCCTATTCGAGAATTGCCTCCCCATTGGTTCTGACCGATGACTTCCCCGAAGCTGCCGGCTTCCATGGGCGACCCGACGAGCCCCAGGACAGGAGGCCACGAGTACGTGTGGCATTGCCACATCCTGGAACATGAAGAGCACGACATGGATGCGGCCGCTGGTCGTTCGGTAGGGCTGGCCGCAAACAACACGTTATATAAAGCGGCGAAACCTGACCAAGATGGCGAGGCGAACCGGTTCCTTTGCACATACAAACGGCGAACCGTAATCACAAAAGGAGAGAGGCGCTCGGAGATCGCAAGCGCCTCTTTCACTCCGGCAAGGTAACCTCAGCGGATCTGGGTTACCCTAACTGGCTCTCCCAATCTCCAGGCTTTATTGATCAGCCGGCGCCAACAGCGGCGCCAGGGTGTTGGTGGTTGCGTCCGCCGCATGCCCGATGTAGGACAAGCCAAAGGCGGCTTCAATCGTTTTCAACAGCGAATAGTGCGACTGAAAGCGCGGGTCCTCGACGCCACGCACTCCGTAGTTCGTAATAGCGATGAGCACCACTTTGTCGTTGAAGTTGGCCGGAGCGTAGCAGTCGGCGTCCGGGAGCAGTGAGCCGGTAGCGGTGTCCGTCCCGGTATCTGGATTGTAGTTCGGGCAGGTCAGCGGACCATTCCCCTCGTCGAAGACGATGAAGATAGCGTTGCGACCGCTCTGCCAACCGCGGCTGCCAAGAATCCCGTTGACCAGCCATCCGGTCTCATCGTCGCCGCGCTTGACGTCATTGTCGTCGGTATCGTTCACGCCCCCGCAGGGCGCCAGCACATTGCCGAGCCCATGCATGTCGCGGCATTGGTCCGGTACAATGTACGAAAACGCGGGGACGTTTCCGCTGCCGAGGTCGCTGAACAGTTGCTCGATCGGCACCTGCTTCGCGAATTGCGCCGGGTCGTCCTGAATCTCCGCGACGTAAGGAAACGGGTTGTGCTTCACCGCATACAGTTTGGCCGTGTTGCTGTCCCCCGGCCAATTGGCAAGGTGTGTCCCCGATTCGGGGATGTTCTGCATATACGCCCGCCAGTCCCTGCCGGCCTTGACCAACTGGCCCGCAAGCGACGGAAGATTGATCCTCCAGCGATGAGTTGAGACGTTTGCCGGCGGCGAGGGGTAGTCGGTCGAGACCGAGGCCGAGTCGTCGTCGCTGATGCCCACGGTGCTCCCGGCCGGATAGGAGTGGCCGGTCGCGACTACGTCAGTCCCGATCCAATTGCCGGTGATCATCGCGACATAATTCGGAAGGCTCGGATGCCAAACCCCATTGTAGTTCGTCGCGACGCTATATTTCTTCCAGAGCGCTGTAATGTTCGGCGCCTGAGGGTTACCGATAATGCCGTTGCTGCCGAAACTCGTAAAGCTGTTGTGATTCTCGAGCACGATTACGAATACGTGATCGAGCCTCGGAACTCCGTCCTGCTGACCCTGATTGTTTTGATTCTGGGCCCACGCAGTAGGTACACCTGCCGCGAGTGACAGCGTGACTGCCAACCCAAACACATACCTTCTCATAGGAGCGCTCCTCCTTGTCGAGCGTGCGCTCTTCTCATACGACTCCTGAGTGATGAAGAGATGTCGGGCACATGAAGACTCGGTGAAATGCTCCTGGTGGTTGGACTGGGTCGCCGCCCACACCACCACCACCGAGCTTCTCTCTGATGCGGTAAAGCGAGATGGTTTAGCCGATCACTAGGGGCGAAGCTTACGCAAGTTAAACTGCAAGTCAATGACAGTAAAGGAGTTGTCCCTTTGCTGAGGTGTCAGTTACAGTAATATCCTGAAAGCACTCAAAATCCTCGAGCTGTGGCGAAGTGAAGAGACAGGCCTGTGACATCTGATTTCGCCAATCACAGTTACCGGCCCCTAATCGCTTTGAAGAACCTGAGCTCGTCGAGCTTTAGTTCGTGAGCGGGAACTTCGTGATCATCCTGAACGTAATGGTCAGTGGGAGGGTTCTGTGCCTATGTTGGCATTTCGATGTGGCGCGATCCTGATGATAGCCTCTGCTTCGTTCGCACAAAGTCCGCAACCCAATCCAGCAGCGTTAACCGCCGAGGCCATCATGGCTCGCGTCGCAGCCAATCAAGATCGCAGCGAGGCATTGCGCAAGCAGTACGTTTATAAGCAACAGATCCACATCCTCACCCACAAACCCGGCGGCAAGCTGATGCGCGAAGAGACCGCGGATTACAACGTGGTTCCAACGCCAGACGGCACCGAAAAGAAGCTCACGCTGCTGACCGGCCGCTACTGGCACAAGGGAAGTTACGAGCAGTTTACGGGCGAGTCAACGCCGGAGGAAGACAGTCTTGACGGCGATTTGATCAAGGACTTCCGTAACGATTTGTCGAACGACAAAACCAAAGACGGTCTGGCCAGAGACTTGTTTCCGCTGACCAGCGAAGAGCAGAAACACTACGTCTTCAAACTCCTCGGTCAAGAGACGCTCGAGGGACGCAACGTTTACCACATTAGCTTCTGGCCGAAGGACAAGCGTGAAATCACGTGGGCTGGCGAGGCGTACATCGACGCTGAGGAATTCGAGCCCGTGCGGGTGTTCACCAAGCTGTCGCGGCGCATTCCACTCATGATCCGCACCTTGCTGGGAACAGACCTTCCCGGAATTGGCTTTGATGTCGTCTATCACCGGCAGCCAGATGGCGTCTGGTTTCCTGCTACCTTTGGCACGGAGTTCCGGATTCGTGCCGTGTTCTTCATCAACCGGCAAGTGTCCGTGTCGCTCGAGAACAGCGCATTCGAGCATACGCACGTGGTCAGCAAGATAAAGGTGATTGGGGAAGTGGAGTGAGCTGAGACGGCGCGCCTCCAGCTTCGCACAACAGACTTGCGCCTCGTTGTCGGACTTCAGTTAGGCGGGCACGCTCCAAACTCATCTCCCGACGCTCGGTGCCGATCAGGGAACAGCAAGGAACAGCCGAATTGCGCCGGGAGAGAGACCATGGAATGCTTGCAATATGCTGTCCTCCAACCTGACTGAGACTCAAGAAGCTTGGGTTTCCCAGGCTGTCGAACAGCTACTCGCCGCCTCCGAGGAGTCCTCACGCCGCTTCTTCCTCGAGCAAAATCCCCACCTCCGGCTTCAAGAGATGGTGCTTTACCTGGCGGCTCAAGTTCCCAAGATAGCTCGTGAGGACGCAGATCGCGCAATGCAAATGGCGGGCCTTGCGAGCTGGCTTGCGGAAATCTCAGATGACGACTACTGTCGCGCTCGAAGCGCACGTGCTACCGGCCACGTTCTTCAGTTGAAGGGAAAGCTCCGCGACTCCCTCGCGGAATATCAGAAAGCACTGGATCTCTTCAGCAGATCAAAACTGGAGTCCGAGATAGGAATTACGCTAAGCGGCTCCCTTCAGCCGCTGATTTTGCTGGGCGATTATAAAGAATCACACCTCCGGGAGGAGAGAGCGCGAAAAATATTCAAAGCTCTGGGCGACGAGCTGCGGCTGGCCCGGCTGGACTCTAATCTGGGGAACATCTTGCACCGCCAGGACCGCTTCGAGGAAGCTCTGGTGTTTTACTCCCGCGCGGAGCAGTCGCTTCGGCGGCTCGATGCAGCGGACGATCTTGCCCTGGTCCTGAACAATCTCGCTGTTTGTTACATAAGTATTCGGGACTTTCCAAAGGCTCTCGACGCGTACAAGCGATTGCGGAGCTACTCCGAGCAACGACAGCTGCGGCGCCTGACTGTTCAGGCGGACTACAACGTCGCCTACCTCCACTATCTCCAAGGTCACTATCACCGAGCCATCGATCTTTATAAAAAGACACGAACCTTCTGCGCAGCCGTCGGCGACCCCTACCACGCAGCATTATGTGATCTTGACCAAGCCGAAATCTCCCTCCACCTGAATTCGCACACAGAGTGCATGCAACTCGCACAGGACGCTTTGGCTCAGTTTTGTAATCTGAAAATGAACTACGAAGCGGCTAAGGCCTATACATTCCTCGGCCTTGCAGCCTGCCAGCAAGCTAACCCCTCAAACGCTTTAGAGTTCTTTGGAAAGGCTCGCGAACTCTTCCTTCGTGAGCAGAATTGGATCTGGCCCGCGCTTGTTGACCTTTATCAGGCCATGACTCTCTACCGCGCCTGCCGCTGGGCTGAAGCGCTTAAGATCGTTAGCGCAGCTCAGAATGTACTGTCTCACTCTGCGCTGAAGGACAAAGCCGCCTTGGCTGAGCTTCTCAGGTCCTTATTGCACCTGGAGCTCGGTGATTCGGCGGCGGCGCGTTACTGGGGGGAGGCGGCCCTTGAAAGGATCAAACATTCTGAAATCACCGATACTCGATATTTGGCGGAGTTTGTCCTTGGCCGTATCCGGGAAAGCCAAGGCGATCCGTGGGGTGCCCACGAACACTTAAAGCGAGCAAACGCTGCCCTTGAAAGCCGTGCCGTTCTGGGACAACGAGAAAACGTTATGCCTCCGCTTTCCAAGAACGCAGAAAGTCTCTATCGCCATTTGATCTCTGTATCATTGCGTTTACCAGGTCCAGAGTTAAGCCAGAAGCCGCGCTTGAGCTGATTCGGATAGGCGAAGTACGCGTGT
>DATAIH010000168.1:0-7977 GCA_036262755.1 Candidatus Acidiferrum sp. | reverse complement strand
ATCACCAGGTCCGCACCTGCATGCGCGCTCTGAATCCGCAGATTCGTTCCGCGCCAGCTCAACCGTAGGTCGGTGTAGCTCCCATCCCACGCATGCGGCCCCGGAAAGACTTGTTCCACATCGTGGCCTTGACGTCCAATCAGGGGATCTGCCAAGAAGGCTTCTCCGGTCAGAGTCGTTTTGCGCTGCAGTCCCACCCGAATCGCCAGTCCCGCCGGCAGCAGCACGTGCGCGGTCACGCTGTAAACATCCCAGGTATTCCAGCCGATCTCCAGACGCTTCTGCAAGTCGTCGTACCGGGTCGAGCGCGGGCCCGGCTGTGCGTATCCACACGTTGCAGAAATGCTCAGCAGAATCACGAGGAAAACGACGGAGCCCCTGGCGAGGATCGAGTTTCTTGGAAACACGGGGTGTGTCTGGCTCATTGACGGGTAGTCGAGCTGCCGCATGCCGTGCCAACGAAGGCCACTCATGCGCGTGGCGAGCGCCAATACAATGCAATTCAGTAAGGCTCGCCCGCCAGCGGCGGCAGCACGGGCGTTATTTTCCCCCAGCCTTGCTCTCTAGCAGCTTTCATGTCTTTGACAAGCTGGTCCGGGAGTCTTGTGTTTAGACGCGGCCGCCCGGGCTGGGTGGCCAGCACCCAAGCGACCGCAGCGACGGTCTTCGACACCTGCTGTATCTCGCGAAAATCAATCTTCTCTGGGGTGTCGGTTGGCCGGTGGTAATCGACATGCAACCCGTCGGAGAAGAACGCGATGGGAATACCCATTTTCGCGAAATTGTAATGATCGCTGCGGTAGAAGATGCGCTGGCCGTTTGGCTTGGGGCCAAGATTGTCATGAGTTGCGTCCGGGGCGGTTACGTCGTAAAAGTGATTCAGCGTGAGTTTTTGATAGTTGTTGTTCACGCTTTCGATTGTCTTTTCGAGATCATCGCTGCTGACGTTGGGACCGACCACAAGTACTTCTCCCGGACTCACCAGATAATGCGTGGGGTTGGGGTCCACGGATTTCGGCGTTTTGGTCCGGCCGATCATATCCACGTTGAGGTCGGCAACCACCTTCGTGAGATCTATCGGAGGAAATTCATTGAAGTAGCGTGAGCCCCACAGCCCTTTTTCCTCGCCACCATTCCAAAGGAAAATGATTGTGCGCTTGGGCCGGACGCCTCGCGCGGCGCCTTGGGCATAAGCGTGGGCGATCGCGAGCAGACCGGTCGAGCCGGAGCCATCGTCATCCGCGCCGTTATTGACGTTGTGACCGTCCGGCAGTGGCGTGCTTAAGCCGATATGGTCCAGGTGGGCGCTGATGACGACATATTCATTCTTGAGCAGCGGATCGGAGCCCTCGAGGATTCCGACCACATTCTCGCCGTGGTTCTGCTCGCTCTTGATCACCACATGTAGATCGAGATGCTTCTTGGCGTCCAGCTCGAACGATTTCTCCGCAGTGTTTGCGCCGGCGGCGTAGAATGCCCGGTCGGCGCCCAGCTTTTCTCCTGCGAAAAGTTCATTTGTCATTTGCACACCGGCGATTAGCGACGGAAGGCTCGGGCACGCCGGCTGCTCCTGAAATCTCTCCACCTGATACACAGGACCATTAAGCGGCTGAGTGTGCTTGTCGAGATCGGCCATCATGTTGAGCTGCCGGAAATCGGCGATCCTCACCACGGCCACCGCTCCGTTTTTTGCGGCGTACTCCTCCGGAGTCATGTAGTCCGTGCATGGTTGGCCTAGAGGATCCGGCGATGGGCCGCGCCTGCCTTGCTGCGCGGCAACCTCGGAAGGCAATCCGGCCACGACAATGATCTTCCCGCGCACGTCCAGGCCTTCATAAGGATTAACGCTCGTCTTGTTGATCACGTAGCCGTTGCCGGCGAAGATCAGTTGCCCCGAGGCATCGAACGACTCGGCCGGCGGCAAGCCACGAAGGCCTCCAGCCGGAGCCACCATCCAATCTTTGCCATAGGCGAAAGTCGAGGTTTGCGGTTCGCTTGGACCGCCGAAGCGCGCGAATGGGGAAGGCCCTGTGGAAGATGCCGAGCTCTGCTTCTCAGCGGCGGAACGTGTTGTCAGCACAAAAGGCATGAAATACGGCTGAAGAGGGCCGTCCGTCTCGCTTGTGCTTCCCCCGGGCTTGAGACCCCACTCTGCCAGGTGAGTCGCCACGTACAGTGCCGCTGTGTCGTAGCCGGGCGACGGGAGGTTTCGACCCGCGAGCTGGTCGGCAGCGAGAAAATAATCGTAGATTTTCAACTCCTCTTCGCTGATGGAGTCGGCATTGCCGTATTCTGCCGTCGCGCGGGTTTTGCTCGCGGCATTCGCCGCTTTTCGAGGGAGCTTCGCCGGCACAGCGATACATGCGAAGATCAAGAAGATAGCCGCCACGGAGAGACTCATCGGAATGCGACGCATAGGTTTCCTCGGAAAACGCGGCATATTACCGCGAATCCGGGCGGGACGTATACACCGAATTGTTTGTGGCGCAGGGCAGTTTCCGACCGGCAGCATGCCTTGCGCTACCTCCCAGATACGCCTGGCTAACGCGGGATAAGCGAAAACCTTTGAAGCCCGATTTACACGGACTTATCTGAAAAGTGGCTTCTCGTAGTCCGAGCAAGCTCCATCAAGATGCCGTCGACCGGGATTGCGCAAACGAGAGAAGTGTAGAACCACGCGCCTCGCGTCTGCACCACCCCACGGGGCGAGTCAGTTTTTCGCAGGAACAGAAGCCGCGGGCTCCGGCTGAGCTAGCTTTTTCACGTCATCGACGAGGGCGCTCATGGCTTGATCGAAGAATTGCCGGCTTTTGGTTCTGTTGCCGGATTGAGGCACATTGCTGCTGAAGGCCCAGAGAACGAAGTGGGTTCTCGCGTCAAGAATGCGAAGAGAAAAGTAGAAATTCTGCGAGGAGAGTCTGGAGATGGTATCGGTCGAACTCACGGAAGACGCAAAACGGATCTCAAATACGAGATCGGAGTCAGCGGGAGCACTGACGAGTGCGAAACGGCCCCAGCTTTTCACGTCTGAATAAAATTCGTTGTAGGTCAAATCCGGAGTGCCGGCGGGGACGGGAAAATCGCCCGATGCATTGGAGATGAAGACTGTTTTAGCTGTCAAGATTTGAGTCGGGACTGGCGCACGCGGCGGGTCGGCGGGAGTCTGAGCGCGCGATCTAGGGACAACTGTGAGGAGCAGCAGCGTCACAATAGAAATAGACACGGCATTCAGGCAGGCAAGCATGGATTTCCCTCCCCACGTGCGTGGCAACTACCCAAAAACGGCCATCACTTAAGGTGAGACGCAGGCAGACCGCAGTCGAGGTACTTAGCGGTGATCAGAACTTACCAGGCGTGTTGACGCTCGCACCGGACGTCCAGAAGGCGTGGAGAAGAGTGAAGTCGGGCCGGTGTTGTTTGCGTTCGAGGGTGACTCGCGTTTCCCAGGCGATTGGGTCATCGGGTGCGTCAGCGGATTGTTTGGCCGAAGTGTCGGGAGACTTCAGCCATTGCATGCGACTCTGCACGGAATGAATGCCGGAGTCGCTGTGACAGCCCTGACAACGCTTCAAGATGACACCCTGTGGGGGAAGAGGGGCGGCGGACTCAAAGGCGTCGATGCCGTGAGTGCTGAATGTGGCAAACTCCGTGTCCGTCGGGCTGATGGCGGCGAGGCTATTACCTTCACGGGTGAATAACTCCGCGCGCCGCATGCGAAATTCAAAAAAATCCTGGTCGTGACTGGATGGCCCACCGATATAGTTGATGTATTTGCTTCCGGGTGTGACCGCATGATATACGCGCAACTGTACACTTTCGGTGAGACGGGTGGCCACCAGATGGCCTTGCTTGTCGATCAGTATGGCTTGACGAACGAGTGCGACGTGGGTGCCGGCGGGAAACTGAGGAAGCGCCAAGTTCAAGAGGCCTGAGTCGCCGACGAGCAATGGCGGCTGGTGTGAGGATCTGAGATTACGCACGTAGCCGAGCGTCTCGGCGTGTCCACCTGGGAGGCGCAGGAATACGAGGAATCTCGATCTCCCAGAAAAGTGCACGATCGCGGTGGGCTCTTCCCGTTGAGAGCTGACACAAACCCAGGGACCGCCCGGTTGGAACAAATCGGGAGGGAGAAAAGGCTGTTGCGGGTCGCGCGTATCGTACGCGGTTGCGAATTGCCGGGAAGCAATGGCGTCAGCGTAGGTGTCGGGCAGACCGTTCGCTTGTTCCAAAGAGATGGCCAAGCTATAAATTGCTGCGGCCAACCGAACTTCCAAATCGCGACGTTGTCGAGGAAAATCTTCACCGGCGGCGGCCCAATCAAAGACGGCCCAAAGGTCGTGCTGCAAGATGGCGTGCTTCAGCGGGTCGGCAACGAGGTGCTCGGCGTGAGCGCGAAGGAATTCGTCCAGACATCGGAGCGCGCGCTGGTGCGATTCGCCGGTTAGGAGATAGCGTGTCTGCTGCCACAACAAAGGATCGAGGGTGTCCGCGCCATATTGTCTGCCCTCGGCGGTTTGCCGGATGAACACACAGGCATAGGTGCGGTTCCAAAGGTGGTTGGGGTCGGGATCAAAAATGGTTGGCGTAGGCGGCGGTTGATGTTCTGGGGGAGGAGCGCCAGGTGTGGAGCCTAGGACGGCGACAAGCAGGGAAAGGAGACGCATTCCGGAAAAAACGGAGCGGTGCATCGCGAAAGTATAGTCTCGCGCCAGCTCGAGTGAAAGAGAGCCGGAAAACGTCGAAAACGTCGAAAACGTCGGAGCAGAGGGGCTTCCCTCGACTCGCTTCACAAAAATCGCTGGCGCAATCGGGATTTCATTGCCACGGCTCACTGCTTTGACTACGATCTACATATTTACGTGCACTTTCGCATTACAAAAAAATTCCATACGTTCAGAGGCATCAACATGCTCTTGAAAGCTACGGATCATCCTCTGCGGCGCCTGACCCTGTTCGCGATCTCCATCAGTTTCAGTGCGCACATGGCCGCCGCTCGGCCGCAGGAAGCGGGTTCACCACACGCAATCACTTCCGCGGACTACGCGCATGCGGAGAAATTCATGGGGTATAACACGAACCCGCTCGTCTACCACGCAGTGCATCCTGAGTGGACCGCGGACGAGCGCCTGTGGTACCGCGACGCTGGTCCTGAGGGAGACAAGTTCGTGGTGTTCGATCCAGCGAAACTCACCAAGGAGCCGGCCTTCGACCAGGCCAAGCTCGCTGCCGCTCTTTCGGTGGCCGCCGGGAAAGAATATGGCGCCAACAAGCTTCCGTTTCGAGAGATCGAACTGTCCGCGGACGGGCAGTCCGTTTCCTTTAGGATCGCCAAGAAGCAGTTTCAGTGTGACCGGCGTGGCAGTAAGTGCGTGGTGGTAAGCGGGAGCGTGGAGAACAGCGTCGCTTCCCCCAACAAGAGGAAGCTCGCCTTTGTCCGGGATTACAACTTGTGGGTGCGCGATGTGGCGAGCGGCAAAGAGACACAGCTCACAACGGACGGCGTCAAAGACTACTCATATGCTTTGGACAATGCCGGCTGGACCAAGAGCGACAATCCCATTCTGTTGTGGTCGCCGGATTCCAAGAGAATCGCCACCTTTAAGCAAGACCAGCGCAAGGTGGGAGAGATGTACCTGGTGGATACGAAAGTTGGCCACCCGGCGTTGCAAGCCTGGAAGTATCCGCTGCCGGGGGACGACGTGGTGTCGATGATCGAGAGAGTGATCATCGATGTGGATGGGGCGAAGTTGATTCGGCTGCAAATGGCGCCGGACCAGCATCGTTCGACGCTGTGCGACCATGTTGTTTGTCGCGGGAGAAAATGGGAGGACGTCGAATGGAGCCCGGATTCGAGTACGTTGGCGTTTGCCTCCACGTCAAGAGACCACAAACAGGAAACGCTGCGCATCGCGGACGCTGCGACCGGAGCGGTGCGCGACGTGATGGAAGAACGCGTGGCCACGCAGTACGAATCGGGCCAGGGCTTAGTGAACTGGCGCTATCTTCCCGAGTCGAACGAATTCATTTGGTATTCCGAGCGCGACAATTGGGGGCACCTCTATCTCTATGACCTGGCAACGGGAAAGCTGAAGAATCAAATCACCAAAGGCGAATTTGTGGTGACGGAGTTGTTGCGGGTTGATGAGAAGGCGCGGACGCTTTATCTGTTGGCCTGTGGGAGAGAGAAGGGCAATCCCTACTTCACGCATTTTTACAGCATCGGTTTTGACGGCAGCGGGCTGAAGCTGCTGACTCCCGAGGATGCCAACCACGACGTGACGCTGTCGGTTTCGGGGCGATATTTTGTGGACAATTATTCGAAGCCGGACGCGCCGCCGGTGAGCGTGCTGCGTGATTCGAATGGGAAGACCCTGGCTACGATGGAGAAGGCGGACATTTCGAAGCTGGTCGCGGCGGGATGGAAGCCGCCGGAGCCGATCACGGTGAAGGGGCGCGACGGCACAACCGATCTTTATGGATTGTTGTTCAAGCCCACGAATCTTGATCCGAAGAAGAAATACCCCATCGTCAATCGCATTTATCCAGGACCACAGGGAGGGAGCGTCGGGAGCTGGTCTTTCCTCTCGGCACGTGGGGACACCCAAGCACTCGCCGAATTGGGATTCATGGTGGTCGAGATTGAGGGTATGGGCAATCCGAAGGGGTCGAAGAAATTCCACGATACCTATTACGGCAACATGGGTGACAACACGTTACCGGACCAGGTGGCGGGCATGAAGCAACTGGCGCAACGGTATCCGGGGATTGATCTCGATAAGGCGGGGATTTATGGCCACTCGGGCGGAGGTTACGCTGCGGCGGATGCGATGTTTCGGTATCCGGACTTTTTTAAAGTGGGAATCTCCGAGGCGGGCAATCACGACAACCGTGAATACGAGGACGACTGGGGCGAGCGGTATCAGGGGTTGCTCGAACGCAAGCCAGACGGAACGACGAACTACGACGAGCAAGCCAATCAGAACATCGCCAAGAATTTGCAGGGCCACCTGCTGTTAGCGCATGGCACGTTGGACGACAACGTGCCACCGTATAACACGCTGCTTGTGGTCGACGCACTCATCAAAGCGAACAAGGATTTTGACCTGCTCTTGCTGCCGAATCGGCGGCATGGCTTCGGCGATGAACCGTATATGGTGCGAAGACGCTGGGACTACTTTGTCCGCTACCTGATGGGGGCAGAGCCGCCTAAGGAATACGAGTTGAAGCCGCCGCCGAATCCGCTTGCAGCGGGGATGTAATCCCGTTTCCCTGAGGAAATAGCAACGCTGCCCCAGGGGACGCGCGCCGCAAAGTCCTGGAGAAGGTGCCGGCTCAAACGGTCGATGCAGCACCTCCTTGAACTCTACCCGCAGGAGTCTCGAATCCTAAGGTAGGTACTGGCGAGAGAACTCTGGTCCTGCGAACCGCCCTAGGGATTGAGTGAGGCGGCGTACGCGGCGAGGGAGGTAAAGTCGGCGTCGGTGAGGTTGGCAAGAACAGGTTTCATAGGTTGGCTGCCTACGCCGGCGCGGGCGCCGTGCTTCATGTCGTAGAGCTGGCGCATGAGGTAGCTGGGAGAGCGGCCGGCAATTCCGGGAACGGAGCCGAGGCCGCGGAGGTCGGCGCCGTGACATTGAACAACGGGAGGGCGCAATCCCTTTCCTTCAGGCATGGGGTAAGCTTAACCTTATAAGACTCATTTACATCTATTGACAAACAAAAAGCGAACGTAGTAACATGTGCGTATGATGCTAGGATACAAGTCGAACAACAACGTCGTTTACAGCAGCAAATACCACGTTGTTTGGTGCCCGAAATACAGGCGCAAAGTTTTGGTGGACAAGATAGCCAAGCGACTCGGAGAACTGATCCGTCAGATTGCTGCTAGGTATCGAGCCGAGGTGATGGCTCTGGAAGTCATGCCAGATCAGGTTCACTTACTCGTAGAGGTTGATCCTCAATTTGGGATTCATCGCC
>DATAIH010000167.1:0-14445 GCA_036262755.1 Candidatus Acidiferrum sp. | reverse complement strand
AGTTTCTGCCTAATCATATTATAATAGTAGGCATTTCGGGCAGTTTGTCAAGAAAAAAGCACATTTTGGCACGGCATTTACAGTTGAAAATGCGAAAATAGGGCTTCAGAGCGCGGTATTTTGCGCCGAAAAGTAGCTAGCCGCCAAATTTACTCCAACTGGATATCGATTGGCAGCCGGGAGTTGGCTGAAGGTAATCTCCCTTCAAGCCAAAGGGAGCCGTCTGATCGGCGGAATCTTACTTGTAGTTGGCGACGACTTCGCCATTTTCGATGTGCAAATCCACAATGTGCGGAGGAAGCTTCAGCTTCTCGCGATCCTGGGGAGACTCCCTCAGACGGCGGATCGCATATTCGAGGACGGGCTGCGGGATCGGGAGCGAGCCAAGCTGCCCGCTGACGGGTTCAAAATTCAGATAACCATTCTGCGCGCTAAGGCGTCCTTCGAGCTGCAGAGTCATGTCTTTCCCGTGAACGTCGAAGACGACATTAGCTTTGACGCGATTGTCGAGCAACCGAATGTTGACGTCGCGCACATGCGAACGCATCTGCTGGAGGTCTTGCCAGCTGGGCCCGGCGCGGTCGGAAGTTCCTTGCTGGTCGGTCGCATGCGCAGGCTTTGCGGTCTGTTTGCCTGACAATTCCAGGTGGGATGAGAGGTAGGAATTCAGCTCGGTTTCGTCCAGCCTGAGCGTGGCCGGCTGACGATTAGCAACCGCGCGTTCCACCTGTTCAAGTTTCTGCTCGGCGCGGGCCGCGGCTTGCGGGCTGGTTTCGACCGGAGCTGGCGGCGACCTGCGGAGCACCAGAATCACCGTGAGGATAACCCCGACGTAGATACTCCAGCGCACGATGCGAAAGACTACGCTCCACACACTGGTCCGGTATGGGTATGCGTGCGGGAATTCGGGTTCCTGCAGCGGTGGAATGTATGGCGTCATCAGGCCCTCCCTCGAACGATCTAGCGTTGCGAAGCATAGAATCCGCTAACGCTGGCTCTTGTAAACCTGCCGGACAAGCAGACCGTGAGAAGCGGAGCCTAATGCAATAACGCATTCGGTCTGCGAGTTCTCGCGTAAAAACTATCGAAACCAGTCCGAGTTCCGCTCTTGCTGGAACTCACATGCTGGGCCAAACTTTGAGAAGCACTCGAAATTCGCTGTCATCTCACCCTTGAGCGAGGAGGCCTGCATGCGCCGGACCTTAATTCTTCTATTATTGCTGCCGCCTTCCCTTCTCCGCGCGCAGGAGGCGCCCGCCATTACCGCACCCGCGGCGGCTCCTACAAATTCTGTCCTGGCCGCAACAAAAACGCCACAGCAGAATCGACCCAAAATCGGGGTAGCCCTGGAGGGCGGCGGTGCCATGGGCCTGGCACACATCGGCGTGCTGAGATGGTTTGAGGAGCACCACATCCCAGTGGATTACGTCGCAGGCACAAGCATGGGCGGATTGGTGGGCGGCTTTTATGCCACGGGGATGTCGCCCGAAGAAATGCAAGAGCTCATCGAAGGTCTCGATTGGCGAAAAATCCTTGGCGACCGTACACCGCATGCCGATCTCTCCTACCGCCGCAAAGAAGACCAGCGGGCCTATCCCAATTCCCTGATTTTTGGGTTGCGCCACGGCCTGTCTGCTCCGGCGGGCCTAATCGCGGGCCATCAAATCGGCTTGCTCATCGACCGCGTCACGCTTCCCTACTACGGAATTTCCTCGTTTGACGACATGCCCGTGCCGTTTCGCTGCGTCGCCACCGACCTGGTCAGCGGACAATCGCATGTGTTCAAAGACGGGCCTTTAGCAACTGCGCTGCGCTCCACGATGTCCATTCCCGGAGCGTTTTCACCTGTCCGCGAAGGAAAGGCCGTTTATGTCGACGGCGGGCTGCTAGACAACTTGCCGACCGATGTCGTCCGCAAAATGGGGGCGGAGATCGTGATTGCCGTACACCTCGAGTCAGCGCCCGTCGAAGCCAACGACATCCGCTCCGTCTTCAGCGTCCTCAATTATTCGGTGAGCGCGGTGGTCGCGGAAAACGAAATGCGCAGCCTGGAGCTGGCGGATTCCATCATTTCCGTGCCTCTTGGCGAATTCACGTCCGTGGATTATGCAGAGAGCGAACCGATCATGCAGCGCGGCTATGACGCGGCCAAGACAAAAGCGCGCATGCTCGAGGCGTTTGCCCTGAATGACGCCGATTGGAGGGCTTATCTCCAGGCACGCAAGGGACGGGAACGCACCGAACTTCCCGTGCCGCAATTCATCAAGGTGGAAGGAACCAGCGAGCGCGAAGCCGTCGATGTCGCCAGTTATTTGAAGGGCTTCTCCGGTAAGCCCATTGAGCCGCAGAAGCTTGATCGGGCGCTGACGCGCCTCACCGGTGTCGGCCGCTTCGACTCGGCGAGCTACTGGCTTACGGAGCAGGACGGAAAGGCTGGACTGCTGGTGCGCGTGGTCGAAAAAAACGATGCGCCGCCTATGTTCCAAACGGCGTTTGAAGTGGATGGCTCGCAAGCCGGCAACGTGGATTTCACCATGGGAACACGCTTCACGTTCATGGATGTCGCCGGATACCGCTCCGAGTGGCGCACCGACCTTGTGTTGGGCAACACCTACGGCATTCAAACCGAACTGTATCGTCCCTTCTGGCCGGAAAGCCGCTGGTTTTTCGCGCCGCACGCCGACGCCAGCGACACGACATTTCAGATTTATGCCAAGAATGACCCGCTCGCGGACTACCGGATCTATCGCATCAATATCGGCGGCGATCTCGGGTACAGCTTCGGCCGCTTCAGCGAATTGCGCGTTGGCTACGACGTCGGCTCGCTCAACACGAAGCTGCGCCTCGGGACGCCCGAGATCCCCTCTGTCGAAGGGCGCGTGGGGCAGTCTCATTTACATTATCTGCTCGACCATACCGACGATCCCGTCATTCCCCGGCGCGGATTCAGCGCGGAATCCAACTTCCAATGGTTCGACCAGAGTCCTGGTGCGGCCAGCAGCTTCCCCGCTATGGAACAAAAGCTGGGATTTTTCCAGCCGCTGACCGGGACCGTCTCGTTCTTTGCGCAAGGCGAAGGCGGCTCGACGTTTGGTACAAAGAGTACCGGAATCCCGCAATTCTTCCTGGGAGGGCCGTTACGCCTTAGCGCTTACGGCCGTAACGAATTCCAGGGCAACCAGTATTATTTATTCCGCGCTGGCTTTGTGCATGATTTGCTCACGCTCCCGCCCTTTGTGGGGAAGAAAGTCTACGCCGTCGGGGCATACGAAATTGGCAAGATGTACGGCGTCACCGCCGACAGCAATCTTCCGAACGATGTGGCCGCGGGCTTCCTGGCGGAAACCGCCGTAGGCCCGTTCTTCATCGGCGGCAGCGTGGGCGACTCCGGGCACCGCAAATGGTTTTTTCAACTCGGCCGCGTATTCTAGGACGGAGGGTGCGGGAGTCGCACTGGTGAGCTCGCTATTCCAGCCGCTTGACCGTTACTTCGAGAAGCTGTCTTGCGGGCTGTGAGTCGATGGTGATCTCGGCAAGCTCCGTCCATTCGCCTTTCTCGTTGATTCTCAACACAGAGTTGGTTCTGATTTGGCCGAGCGCGAAGCCCCACGTCAAGCTCTTACCATCCTCAAGGAGTTTGACCTCCGTTTCCAAGACGCGGCCGTCGTTAAACGCATGCATGTGATACGCGCCCGTCTCATCGTCGAAGGAGATGAGCCCGAGAGCTTCCAGAACGGGCTTGTTGTCGGGCTTGCTTCGACCGATCCCCTCGATTTCCAGGATCAGCCCACCGAGTTTGTATCGGGCTACCTCAGTTTGCGCCAAAACGGCCGGTTCGCCGGGGCGGCGCAGCAGACGCGCCTCTCCCGCCCATCTGCCGACCAAGAAATCAAGCTTCCTCATCGCCACCCGTTGTACATTCAAGTCCGGCGTTCGAGGGAGTTCGGCCATAGCCCCGACCAATAACACCGTTCGCCATGAAGATTCAACCATTAAAGTCGGTTAATGGCCGTTCGCTGATTTTGCTTAACAACGTGCGCCCTGTCGTGGCATGCTACGACAGTCCTAAGGAGTACTACGACCCATGCAACGGTGGAACCGAATAAGCCGTTTTGCGGCGTTGCCGGAGCGACATTATCGCGGCAGCCAAGGGGCGTCGTTTGCTCTCTTTAGCTAGCCCATCTCTGTTCCGGCCAATTTTCTAAGTATTCCACTTGAGCGGTCACGGGAGTGTCCGCATTGTCGCGCGAGCGCTTACTCTGCGTTTTGCGCGAGCCCATGCTCTTTGCGTTGGACATAGATTTTTGCCGGCACAAGTGAGCGCGACCCGAAGCGCTGGCGCGCTTCTTAGGAAAGAGAAAAGTCATGGTCACCATCAAAGTCAAAGGAGGAACCCCGGAAGAGGGGGTGTCGCTGTGTGTTTCGTGCTCGTGGGGAGTTGTTCGCAAGGGGTATCGCGCGGCGGAAGAAGAGGTTTTCTGCCGAATGATCGAACCGAACGTGCGAGTGCCCTACACCGTACGGGAATGCTCGGCGTATTCCGATCGCCGCATTCCCAGCCTTTATTTCATGGAGAAGACCGCGTGGGTCCTGCTCACGAAGAAGGCTGGCAGGGCGATCGGCTTCGTGACTTCCGAAGAGTTCCGGAAGATGGAAGGCGAGGATGCGGAAATCGTTCCAACGGCCTCTAACGCAACAAAAGGGACGTAAGCGAGAAAGCTCTTGACGTTCGCTTTTTATTCGCCTACAGTCTTGGCCGGTAGAGGAAACGGGAGACGGCTCCGCCTCCTGCAACGCAGGCGGCGGGGTGAGCCTCTGGCCCTATTTTGGGGCCAAGGTAAAGCGGCAACCGGCTCCATTGCCTTCCATTGGCTCTCACGAGTCGGTTGCCGTCCGTTGAAACTTCCGAGCCGTAAGCGGGTGCGGGGTCGGTCGCGCAAGAACGATCCCTGAAGCAGGGCTGAGCTGCCTGCTTCGCTGGAGACGACAGTATACGCTGCCCGCTTTCCTGGCTGTGACTACTGCGTGCCGTCACAGCCACCAGGAGCCGCCATGGACGTCTCTCTCGAAAACAAAATCCCCATTGCCACCGTCGGACCCCTGCGGGCGGATGTAGCGCAGAGCGAGTCCGCGAGCCCCGCGGGTTTACCCACAGAAGAGACAAACCGCGAAGCAGGCGATAGCCCTCGGGATTCTTCCGACAGAGCTTTGCCGCAAACGCCACAGCCACGGCCGCCGGCGGAGAAAAACCCCTGGTCCGACTGGGCCTGGCTTGGCTTGTGCCGAACTCCGGCCCGCCAAATCCCCAACATTGTCCACGTGGACGTGGACGCGTTCTTCGCCTCGGTCGAGCAGGTGCTGAATCCCCGGCTGCGCGGCAAGCCCGTGCTGGTCGGGCGAGGCTGTGTGACTTCCGCAAGCTACGAAGCGAGAGCGCTCGGCGTGAAAACCGCGATGGGCTTCCGCGAGGCCCTGCGCGTCTGCTCCAAAGCCATCGTTGTCGCCGGTCAGTACGAACACTACGCCGATTTTGCGGAACGCCTGCGCCGCATCCTCGAAACTTACGCGCCCGCGGTCGAGACTGCCGCGCTCGACGACTTCTACCTCGACTTTGCCGGCACCGAGCGTTTGTATCCGGATTATCGCGGAACGCTGGTGCGCTTGCAGATGGAAATCCTTAAGAAAACAGGGCTAAGCGTTTCGATTGGCGCGGCGCGCACGAAAGCGGTTGCTTCGATCGCCTCGCAGCTGGAGCGGCCCCTGGGCTTCCGCATGGTCGCTCCCGGCGAAGAAGAGGCTTTCTTGACACCGCAGCCGGTGGAAAAGCTCCAGGGCATCAGCCGCGTCCATGCCGGCGCGCTGGCCGAACGCGGCATCACCACCATTGGCCAACTGCGCCGGGTGCCGAGAGCCGCGCTGCAAGCGGCCTTCGGCGAAGGCATCGGCCTGCAAATCTGGGAGCGCGCCCGTGGCCTCGACGGCCGCGAGGTGCTCCAGCCTTCCATCCAGAAGTCGGTCTCCCGCGAAACCACCATCGAAGGCGGCACCATCGATACCGAGTTTCTCGGCGGCCTGATCGAGTATCTCAGCGGGCGCATCGGCTCGACTCTGCGCGAATACCGTAAGCAGGCGCGCACCCTCGGTCTGCATCTCCGTTATGTGGACCATTTCTCGGCGCACCAAGCGGTGCGGCTCAGCAAACCAACCAACGACGAGTGCGCATTGCTCGTTGCCGCAAAGGAACTGCTCGGCAAGCTGTTCACACGCCGCGTGGCCGTGCGCCTGGCCGGCGTCAGCGTGACCAACCTAGAAGCCGACCGCCACCAAAACGAATTGTTCAACACCGGCGCAAGCCTTCCCTGCTATCTGAACCGCGGAATGGACCGGGCGCGCCGCCGCTTCGGCTGGAATGCCGTCTTCCACGGCAGAGGACTTGCTTTGCGCGGGCACTACGCCACCAAGCCCAGCGGTTTGGTGCTCTCCACGCCCTGCTTATCTCGGTGAAGAAATAACTCGCAAAAGATCCTTAAGGATTCCAACACCCGCGTCCAGGCGCTCGTCGCGGAGGTAGCACGCCGGACACCACCCGGCGCATAAAACTTGCGGGGTGCTTTTGCTGGCGGGATACTTTTTCTATGAGTGTCCCCGCAAAGCGCGGCCCCTTTTTCCTTGTGGCGGCGGGTTTGGCGTTCTCAGCCCTGGCTTGGCCTGCGCGCGCCGACGAAATCCGCCTGAAAGACGGGAAAAAACTTTACGGCGTGATCGTCGCCTACGAAGAGAACATGTTCAAGGTCAAAACCGACTATGGATATGTGCTCGTCGAGAAGGACAAAATCGCCTCCATTATTCCGACGCCTCCCGCGAAATCCGAGCCCGATCCCGCCGCGAAAAAAGATGCTGCGCATTCGTCAAAACCGGCCAGCGAAGCGCATCCAACAACCGAACCGGCCGTCGCAGCGGCCGCGAATACCCGAGCTGGCGCTATGCCCGCTAACGACAGCATGAAACCGGCCGCCCCCGCATCCGGCTCGAAATCCGAAAAAACATCACCGAAGACCGCGGACGCCGCAGGGAAAGCTGACGCTCCCGCCAGCACGTCTGCCTCGGCAGCAGCGACCGCGCCGTCGCCTGCGGCAACGGCTCCGCCTCATCCCAAAGAGCCTGAAGTTCCCGAAAATCGCGAGGCAATCACCGGCAATCTCTACACGAACTACACGCACGGCTTCAGCATGTACAAGGCGCCGAGCTGGAACCTCATCGAAGACGCGCGCAACGCCCTTCCCAACGCCATCGTCGCCATGGGCACCAGCGACGAATCCACGCTTATGGTGGTTGGCGAGGAGAAAACCAGCGAGTCGCTGGATGCCGCAGCCGCAGCCGTCGAAAAGCGACTGCACGACGTTTACGTCAACTATCAACGCGCCTCGCAGAAGAAAACCGCTGTTGGCGGAATGCCGGCTGTTGAATACCAATACCGCGGCAGAGCCGACGATCATGATTGGTCGGGAAGGCTTGTGGTCATCGCGAGAGGTAAAGACATTCTCACAGTACTGGCGATGACCTACGCCGATAGCGACCTGATTCAAATCCAGGAAAACGTTATCGCCCGCTCGGTCGCCAGCCTTGATTTCAGCGTCCACTAGGCATATCCGGAAAACCGTGGTTTAGGGAGCAGTGGCGCTACTTTTGCTCCGGCGATAGGGACCGCGGCGCGTCTGCACTGCCGACCGTGGGAACGAGTTCCAAGAGCACCCGGTCAATCTGCTCAATCGCTTCATCTACCGCCTGTATCCGTTTCTCGGTATCTTCGAGTGAGGTAGCATGACGAATTGCGGTGAGGGCGCTTCGCACATGACGGTTGAGTTCAGCCGTGAGAATCATTCTTTCTTTCGCGCGCAAGTAAATCTGATTCGTCCTCACGGAAGACATATAGAACAATGAGAGCACGGCGCCAAGAACGCCAACCGTCAAGTCGTTGAATACTGGTGCCGCTGCCGGTATCCGCAACCAGAACAGCAACACATCCAACGCGTAGTTGCAAACGCAGAGGACAAAACCAATCACGAGAGCGGCCTTGAGGTGCTCGAGAAGAATCCATTCAGGCATGTTGCTCTTGAAGTTCATGTTTCGGTCCCGCTCGCCGGTCTGTTAAAGCCACAGTAATGATGCACTGTCCTTAATATAGCTGAGGACAATGACGGCAGTACGTTAATGCAAGCACACTGCACCTACTTGTAAATTCCTTGTAAAATCGTCGTCTTGCAGCATCGCGGCTCCCGTTTTGGCACACACACTGCCACCCCTCAGCCACTTTTGAAACAGGAAACGAGCGGGCAAGACTGGCATTTCTCCGCGCAGTTTGTGGTAGTAAACTCGCGTCAACAACAGGTTCACCAGCCTGGTCAAATGCACTCGCAGGCTTCACACAGTTGTGTACTGCTCGGTTCGAGCAGGCTAACCAACGCTGAGCCAGAGCCGAATGTCCCTTAGTAATCGGAGTCACATCTCGATGTGATGCCTGCCACTGATGCGGGTAGGGTCTTGACCAAGGCGGGCCTGCTGGGAGATGGGCATCGTTGCCGCGCGGCAAGCTGCGCGAAAAAAACGGGCTTATCAATGCGCCCGCAAGCATTTGTGCCGTAGCGACTGATGAGAGCAGTTCGAGCCCGCCCCAAAAAAAGTTGGTTTTTGGGTAGGTCTACGCCCCGCCGGCCTGAAAAAATGATCTTTCTAATTTGCGCTTAGACAACGTCGGGCGGCTGATAGCGATTCTAGGGTACAGGGAACGAACCCCGAAGCCAGGCGGTAGCTTAAAAATGATTGAACTCGACCACGGCACAGGCCTGAGAGGCTTGCCTACGGCAAGATGCACTGCACACAACCTCGTGCTGCAACCGGAGTCTTTCAACGACCATGGAACCTTGAAGCTGATCTGGTCTTGCCCGATTTGCGAAGCGGAGGAGCAGACGCAGTCTGAAACGCTTCCATCGATCGCCCCTTTTGGGTCACGATCGAAGTAAGTCTCCGACTCGCCGCCGATGGCTTGATGCTAATTGATTCTGCGCGGAATGCTGGCTGATTCTGGCCGGTTTGGCATTGAAGGCTCTTATGAATTGCTAACGCTTACAATGAGTGTCGCCGCCCGATTGTTCTTGCGAATCCAAAATTTCGGCAACTCGCCGGCGTGTTCACCGTGCAGGATAAGACCGGTTCTCAGACAGGGGAATTGCTGGCCCTCGGGACGTTGGCGGGGGTAGGGTTTACCGCTGGCGCCCATCCGCCAAAAACGCACTGAGCTAAATTTTCACGCTAGAAGGTACTCTCATTGCGACGCGTAGCGAAAATGAGACCAGCTCCGGAGCGGAGGCTTCGGTTCGCCTAGCTCGCAGCCGCTATGCTCGGTTCGGAAGTCTTGCGCATTTCGCGGATCATGCCAATCAGGGCTATCGCGGCACGCGGCAAGCTGCGGTCCCGACGATAGATCAAGCCGAGCTCGCGCCAAAGATCGAGCCCCTCGACGTTCAGCAGCTTAACTTCCCCGGCTTTGACATAATCCCGCGCGAAGCTTTCGCTGATGAACGACACTCCCGCGTCGGCCACTACGAAGCGCTTGATCATCCCAACGCTTGGCAATTCCATCGCCACGTGGATCCGCGAGCGGTACGGCCGGAACAGCTTATCGAGCACCTGTCGCGTGTAGCCCGTGCGCGGAAAAATCAGCGGCTGGCTCGCCACTTCTTCCAGCGTAATCTTCGACCGGTGCGCCAGCGGATTCTGTGTGCTGACCATAAACCGCAAGCGGTCCCGGTAGATGCTATGCACCTTTAAGTTCGGAGATTTCACCGGAAGCGTCACGATGCCCACGTCGACCGACCCCTCTTCCACGCGCTGCAGAATCTTGTGGCTGAAATTCCGGTAAATGCTGATGTGCACTTGCGGGTAGCGGTGTTGAAATTCCGCAAAAATGTCGGGCAATAAATACAGGCACGTCGCTTCATTCGCGCCGAAAACCACCGGGCCCTGCACCACGTCGCCCCGGTCCGCAACGATCTGAATCGATTCATCCCGCAGCTTCAGCAGCTTCTCCGCGTACTCGAAAAGCACTTCGCCGGCGGGCGTCAGCTCTACGGACTTTGCTGAGCGGTCAAGTAGCTTGGCCTTGTAAGCCTGCTCCAGCTGCCGGATTTGCGCGCTCACCGCGGACTGCGAGCGGAACACTTTCTGCCCCGCGCGCGAGAAACTCTTCAGCTTGGCAACATAGACGAAGGTCGTAAGTTGGTCGAAGTCCATAGGTGGTTTGCCGGGTAAGATTATAAGTGAATCTTAACCCCTGGTTAGTATGTATTATCCTCTCTTTCAGGCTGGCAGGGCTGTTGGCGAAATTGCCGCTGTCAGCGGTGCGGGCACAATTTCCTGGCGCCGCTCGAACTGGGCGAGAACCGGTTTCCACGTTGCTTCGACGGAGCCCTGAAAGTGCACGGGCTGCACGCGCATCAGCGGAAGAACGCCGCGGCCCCCAAGCAACCGGGCCGCGCGGGGGCTCCGCGTATGATGAACCTGCTCTTCGAGCGCTTGCCTCAGCCACTCCTCCTCATGCGGTTCGATCTCCTCGAGAGTGACAAACTCGGGGTGCAACACGTCCCGCGCTTCGGCGCTCATCACGTAAGCCAAGCCGCCAGTCATTCCTGAACCGAAGTTCAGCCCGAGGGGCCCAAGAATGATCGCCACCCCTCCGGTCATGTACTCGCACCCATGCTGGCCCACACCTTCCACCAAGGCAAACGCGCCGCTGTTGCGAACCGCAAACCTTTCGCCCGCGCGGCCGGCAATGAACAGTTGGCCCGACGTCGCACCATAAAGTACCGTGTTTCCCGCAAGAACATCGCCTCGCCGCGAAGCCGCTGCTCCCGCGGTGATCACAATCGTTCCGCCGGACAGCCCCTTACCCACATAGTCATTCGCCTCGCCGGTGAGCTTCACGGTCACTCCCTCAGCCAGAAAGGCACCAAAGCTTTGCCCCGCCGCGCCGCGAAATTCCTGGTTGATTGTGGCATCGCCGGCGCGCCCATTTTTCTTCCGCCGCATGAGTTCTCCACTCAAGCTCGCTCCTACGCTGCGGTCTGCGTTCTGAATCGCCCGCGGCAAGCTCTGCATGGTCAGCGCTGCGTCGAAATGGATCGAGTCTTCCTGTGCCGTCACGTGCAGGCCGGGCTCCTGCTGCGGATCTACGCGATTCGATGGCGAGATCGGCACAATCAGGAACGGGTCCATCCCCGACCGCGCCCCCAGCCGGTCATACCACCCGTTAAGCTCCCGCAGCGAGCGCGCGCCCAGTTGCGCCAGACGGTTGCGCACTTCCTCGGCCAGCGCGCGGAAATACGCAATTACCATTTCCGGTTTGCCTTGGAACCTCGCGCGAAGGGTTTCGTCCTGCGTGGCAATGCCAACCGGGCAAGTATTCAGATGGCATTGACGCGCCATCACGCATCCGATCGCCACGAGCGACGCCGTGCCGAAACCGAATTCGTCCGCGCCCAGAATTGCGGCGAGAATAATGTCCCGTGCAAATTTCAGGCCCCCGTCTACGCGCAGAGAGAGGCGTGATCGGAGGCCCGCGCGAACCAGTGTGTCATGCGCTTCGCGCAATCCGATCTCCCAGGGAAGCCCCGTATTCTTGATGGAAGTGAGCGGCGAGGAACCCGTACCGCCGTTGTGCCCGCTAATGGTAATGACATCGGCACCGGCTTTTGCGACTCCCGCGGCAATAATACCCACGCCCGCCCCGGAAACCAGCTTCACGCCGATGCGCGCCCGGGGATTCACCGCGCGCAAATCGTGTACCAGTTGCGCCAGATCCTCAATGCTGTAAATGTCGTGATGCGGTGGCGGCGAAATCAGCGGCGTCCCCGGCGTGGCATGCCGGATCCGCGCAATGTATTCGCTCACTTTCTTAGCCGGCAGTTGTCCACCCTCGCCCGGCTTCGATCCCTGCGCCATTTTGATTTCGAGTTCCTCGGCGTGCACCAGGTAATCCGTAGTGACGCCGAACCGCGCCGAAGCCACTTGCTTGATCTTATTCGCCGCAGCCGGTTCGTACCGGAATGTATCGGGATCTTCCCCGCCTTCGCCGGTATTGCTGCGCGCTCCGAGCAGGTTCATCGCCAAAGCGAGGGTGCGATGCGCTTCCGGACTAAGTGAACCGAGGGACATCGCCTGGGTGCTAAACCGCTTGACGATGGCTTCCACGGGCTCGACTTCCTCAAGCGGAACCGCTGGTTCCGGCGTCGTTTCGAGCAAATCGCGGAGGAAAATTGTCCCTTGCGTTTCCGCCAGTTCCTCAAAAACAGAGTACTGCTTGGGGCTTGGCGCCCTCACGAAAGCATGCAGCCGGCGCACCACCTCCGGCGAAGTCGCGTGAAGTTCCGCTCCCTTCCGGAACCGATACAGTCCCGCGTCCGGCAACTCTCCGGCCTCGACAGAAAACGCGGTCCTATGCATTTTCAGGTAGTCGCCGAGCAGGTCGTCCAGCGATTTCTGCCCGGGATAATCGGAAGCGTCTTCGAACAGTTGCTCGCAGAGGTCCTGCGAAAGGCCCACGATCTCAAACAGATGGCTGTTCCGGTAGCTTGCCAGCGTCGACACTCCCATGCGCGCCAACACCTTGCGCAAGCCTGCCCGGATCGCGGCGCGCGCCTTCTCTGCCCCGCCCGGCGCCAGAGAGTGCGCAAAGTGGTCCGCGAGGTACGGCACCACCGCGCTCGCCCCGGCAGCCAAGAGCAGCGCGACGTGATGCGTGTCGAATACTTGCGCTGACTCGACGATCAGCGGCACATCCCACAATCCTTCGCGCACCATCGCTTTCCACACCGCCGCGGTCGCCAGCAATGCCGGCAACGGCGCGCGTTCCCCGGAAATCGCCCGGTCGGAAAGGAGGAGGAGCCCCGGCGGATCGCTGCTGCTCAGCGGGGCAGTCGACAGCTGAGCAAAACTGCAGCGCGCCCCCGGGACTCCCGCGGCGGCAGGGAAGGTAAAATCGACGCGAGCGACCGAGCCAAAGATCTCGGCCAAGTGCGACAATTGCTCGGAGGTAATCAGCGGACTCGGCAGCGTCGCCCCGTTTTTCAAATGCGCCTCGAGGGACATCACGTGCGTCTCGCGCAGCGGATCGATCGGCGGGTTCGTTACTTGCGCGAATCGCTGCTTGCAGTAGTCCCACAAGGTTCTGGGCAGTACCGAAAGAAAAGCCGGGGGCGCATCGTCTCCCATGCTCCAGTCCGCCTCTTTCCCGCAAAACAGGGCCGAAAAAAGAATTTTGAATTGGTCTTCGGTCCAGCCGGCCGCGCCGGCAACACGCTTGGCATCGCGGATCGGCGTCGCAGGGGAACTGAAGACCTCTGCAAGCTGTCGTTGCGGAAGCACCTTGTGCGCCTGCCGCGTCGCCATCCCCTTGAGGACGTCGCGCCAGCGCAGAAATTGTCCGGAAAACGGATTGGCCAGAATCATCTCGCCGGGACCAAGCCGTTGCCGCTCGGCGATTCGTGATTCGTCCAAATCAACAAGCCCGGTCTCCGATCCCGCCACGAGCAGTCCATCGTGCGTCAGCGTGTAGCGCATCGGCCGCAAGCCGTTGCGGTCGAGTTTCGCTCCCACCGCCTGCCCATCGGAGAACACCAGCGCTGCGGGCCCATCCCATGGCTCGGTTTGCTGAGAAAGCGCGGTCAGGGCATTGCGGACATCCCGCGAGAGCAGCGGATCGTTTTCGTACGCCGGCGGCACCATGGCTAGCATCGCTTCTCCCGAAGAAAGCCCGTCGAGCAGTCGCAACTCAAACCCGTTGTCAAAACTTGCTGAGTCGCTTACGTTGTCCTCCAAAAGGGAACACCAAGGCCCGACCTTGAGTCGTTGCTGAACCTGCCGTTCCTTGGCGCGCAGCCACCGCCGGTTCGACACGATGGTATTGATCTCACCGTTGTGGGCAACGTAGCGGAAAGGCTGCGCCAGATGCCAGGAAGGCTGCGTATTCGTCGAATATCGCTGGTGAAAAACGGCGAAGGCTACGGCAAACGAAGGATCGCGCAAATCCTCGTAAAACTGCGGAAACTGCCACGGTGTGAGCAATCCCTTGTAAACGATAGTCTGGGAGGAGAGCGAGCAGAGGTAACAGCGGGGCGGCATCAACGATTCCGCGCGCTTCCTCAAGAGCATCAAACGCCTCTCGAATCCCCTCGTCTCGTTCGAAGCATCAGACGCCGCGACGAAAAACTGCCAGATCTCCGGCATCGTCTCGAGCGCCTTGCGCCCCAAGGCATTGACGTTTACCGGAACGCGCCGCCAGCCTATTACTCGCAGTCGCTCGGTATCCGCCGCAATTTCAATCGCCGCCCGGAATTCTGTGGTTGCGGAACCAGGAAGAAAGGCACACCCTACGCCAAAATGTTCCGGCAG
>DATAIH010000166.1:0-14875 GCA_036262755.1 Candidatus Acidiferrum sp. | reverse complement strand
TGGTGGAGGCGGGGGGAGTCGAACCCCCGTCCGAAAAGCGCTACGGCCCGAAGCCTACATGCTTAGCTCAATTCGTTTTGGTTCGCCCGCCGCGGTCAGAATGAGCAAGAAACGCAGCCGACTAGTCCGATAGATCTCGCCTGAGCCTTACGGACCGAAAGGCTCGGGCAAGCTCACTGTGTGACGCCTCTTGCCAGGCCCGTGAGCAAAGCCCGGGGAGACGTGCGCCTAATTAATTAGGCAGCAAGTGCCAAGTTGTTGTTGGCAGTTCTAGTTTTCCACCACGTTACGGGCAGGTGGGTCCCGGCATGCCTCCGGGTCGCGACAGCTTCCGTCGAAACCGTGTCGCCCCCTGGTTTCCTATTATATCACTCACTCCAACACCGGTTGTTCCTCGAAGCGGAAGCCCTGCCCGCGAATTGGATATCTGCCGCACGTGCTCGTCACCCTTTGATGAGCAATGATTGAGCACACCCCTTTGGCTACTCGGTTGACTCAAATTGAACCAGCCTCGAAAATGCCAAGGGGGGATCGCAGGCGAAGCAGCGTCGAAGACTGTTATGGCACAAGAACTCAACGCCGTCGAACAAGCCATTGCACGAGCGCTTCGCGATAACCTCGAGCGCATAAAGCACACTTCTGACGAACTCTACCACGCTGTCAACGATGTCGTTTCCGCTTGTGCCAGCAACAAACCGGCGAATGCTCTGCCTCCTCTGCTTCGCGCGCAGACTTCGGGCGCTTCTCTCACGGCTGCGTTGGAAGTCTTGTCGCGATTTGTTGCCTTGTCGCTCCAGACCGGTCCGCGTTCGCCGCTCGAGGCCCAGATCACGGATTTGGTCGGCCGCGCGGCTCCCGAGCCGGCGCCTGCTCGGCCGCGCCCCGCGCCTTCTACGCCAATGCCGATGGCATCGAAGGCCGCCCCTGCGCACAGAGTGCAGCCACGTCAGGCTCCGTCGTTTGAGGAAGAGACCGAGCCCGAAACCTTGGAGCTGGTCGAACCTGCCCCAGCCGGAGCAGAAGAGTTCGGCGAAGAGTTCGACGTCAACCGCCTCTCGCAGGAAGAACAGGAATTGCACCGCCGAGCGAATCGCGTGGCGAAAGTTTCGATGCAGGACATCAAGATGCTTCGGCCGGAACAAGTCCGGCTGGGCCGCGAGAATAGAGACCTCTGTACGCGATTGAAAGACGACATTGAAAAAGCTCATCGTGAATACGACCGCCGTTTCAGACCGATCATGGACCACCCGGTGGACTATTTTTATCGTTGGCTGGTGGAAATCCTCGCCGATGGCGACCCTCACGCCTTGGGCGAGTATCCTTACACCACGCCGGCGCGCCATCATTAACCGCTTGGGCACTTATCGGTTTTGTGGCCAGTCAGGAGATGCCGTATCATTGTGTGTCTTCATGATTCGTTCCTTGACCGCGTTGGTGCTCGCGCTCGTCTTGACGCTGGGGGGCTCCTTTGACCTTCTCGCGCAACCCCCTCAGCACAAGCACAAATCGAAAAAGCCTGCCCCGCCCCCCTGCCGAGAGGGCTGCAAGCCGGAAACCGCGGCTCCGCAAGTTGCGGTGGACACTCCCGAGGATGACGCGGCGCAAAAAGAACTTTCGGCGTTATCTCGTGAGCTCCGCAATGGAGCGCCTGACGCTTACGAAAGGCTTTCGGCTTTCGCGACAAAAAACACCACAAGCGTCTGGGGTGCGCGCGCTGCTCTGGCTCTCGGTTACCAGGACTTTTCCAAGACCCGCATGGCGCAAGCCCTGGGCTGGCTGCTGAAGTCGCAAGGGGACACGCTCCTTCGGGAATATGCCCTGTACTGGACGGCGCAGACTCAGCGCAATGTGGGCCGCAACGCTGAAGCTTACAAAACTCTTCAGACCCTCCAGCACGACTATCCGAATACAACCTTGCACGAGCAAGTGCTGCAGTCTTTCGCTGAAACCGTGCTTCAAATGGGTCATGCGCAAGAAGCGATTGACGCCCTCAACGCTTATGCCGGAACTTCGTCGAAGCCGGATCTCTTGATCGAGCGCGCTCGCGCTTATCAGGCGGCCCATCAGCTTCCTCGCGCCGCGAAGGATTATCAGACCATCTTCTACAAGTTCCCCCTCACCGACGAGGCCAAGCCTGCGAGCGCCGCTCTCGCTACCATCACGCGCGCGCTCCGGAAAGAATATCCGTATCCTGGCGTCGAGATGCAGGAGCAGCGTGCGCGGGTTTTTTATGACGCCCACAAATGGCGGGAAGCCCGCGTGGAATTTGAGAAGCTCTTCACTATGCTGAAGGATCCCGCCAATCCCGTGCGGCAACGCGCGCAGCTTCGCGCGGCCGAGTGCCGCTTGCAGATGAAGGGTTCTCCCTCGCTAGTTGCTTCCTTGAAGACGCCGGACCTGGATGTCGACGCCGAACGCCTCTACGCCCTTTCACAGGCGTACCGCACCGAAAAGAAAGAATCGCAGATGTTCGCGGCGCTGAACAGCCTTGCGCAAACCTACCCGGTCAGCAAATGGAATGAAGACGGTTTGATGGCGGCGGGGAACTACCATTGGGTGCAATTGGAGCGCGAGCAAGCTGCGGCCGCTTATCAGCGAGTTCTGGACTCTTTTCCGAACGGCAAACACGCATACAACTGCGAATGGCGTATTGCCTGGGTTGCTTACCTCGATCATCAGCCGGATGCCGACGACCGCCTGACGAATTTTCTAATGAAGTACCCGACTTCCGCGAACGCCGTCGATGCGCTGTACTGGCTTGGCCGGAGCGCGGAACGCGGAGGAAATATCGCGCACGCGCGGAGTTTCTACAACAAAGCCGTCGAGCGCTTTCCTGAGACGTATTTCGGTATCGCCGCCGCGGCCCACCTCGCAAAGTTGGGCCCGGGCGAAGAGAATCCAGCGGAGTTCCTGGAGAAAATTCCGCCCGCGCCTGCGCTGCGCCCCTTCGACGAGCCGATTCCCGCTGCTGCCGAAGAGCGCTGGCAGCGCGCTCAGGCGCTTCGCGCCATTGCTTTCGATTCTTCTGCGGAACAGGAGATGAAGAACGCTTACTTCGCCAGCCCATCCCCACGCTTTCTCGTTGAAGCCGCGCAAGCGGCCTTTGATCAGGGACACTTTGGCGCAGGCATGACCTACGCGCGCTCTGCTGTTCCGAACGCGGACGCCCGCAAATTCATCGATGTTCCCAGCGAAGTCTGGAAAGCGCTTTTTCCTTTGCCCTATGAGGCAGCGCTTCGACGCGAAGCAGCCAAGAACGACTTCGATCCCATGTTTGCTGCTGGCCTGATCCGCCAGGAATCCACTTTTCAGTCTGACGCCGTCTCGCACAAGAATGCCATTGGCCTCATGCAGCTGCTCCCGAAAACCGGCAAGCTTCTCGCCAGACAGATCAAAGTCCGCTACGTTAAGAACAAGCTCTTCGATCCCGACTACAACATCGAACTCGGCATGGTGTATATCGCCAACCTGGTCCAGGAATTCGGATCCCCCGAAGCGGCCGCGGCCGCGTACAATGCGGGCGAAGACCGTATCTCCGCCTGGAAGGCCGAGCGCAACTACGAAGAGATTCCCGAACTCGTCGAGTCCATTCCTTTCACCGAAACCCGCGAATACGTGCAAATCGTCTTGCGAAACGCGCAACTCTACCGGATGATTTATGGTCAGCCCAGCGGGGCCACGCAAGCGTCCACCGGCCTCGCCCGCTGAACAGGGGAGCACGTCTTCGGTTTTTGTCTACGTGCCCGGAACAACGCGCCCTGCCGGGCGCCATCTTATCTGCCTGGGACGGTCGAATGACGGCTCCTGATTCCACCATGACGCACATCTCGCGCCGGATGCTCTCCGCGAAGGCCGAGCAGTTCACCGAATCCGTGATCCGCGAAATGACGCGCCTGGCGATGAAGCATCACGCGGTGAATCTCTCCCAGGGCTTTCCCGATTTTGCCGCTCCCGAAGAAATCAAAGAGGCCGCGCGGCAAGCCATCGCCGATGACATCAATCAGTACGCCATCACCTGGGGCGCAAAGCCTCTGCGGGACGCCGTCGTTGAAAAGTTCGCCCGCACCCAGGGCGTCCGCTACGATCCCGAGCGCGAGATCACCGTCTGCTGTGGCTCCACCGAAGCGATGATGTCCGCCATGATGGCCATCATCAACCCTGGCGATGAAATCGTTGTGTTCGAGCCGTTCTACGAAAATTACGGTCCGGACGCAATTCTGAGCGGCGCCAGCCCTCGCTTTGTCAAATTGCGTCCTCCTGACTGGTGCTTTGACGAAAAAGAACTCTCCGCCGCCTTCGGGTCGCGCACTAAAGCGATCATTCTCAACACGCCGAACAATCCTACTGGCAAAGTCTTCACGCGCGCGGAGCTAGAATTCATCCGCGACCTTTGCGTTCGCTGGAACGCCTATTGCATCACCGACGAAATCTACGAACACATTCTTTACGACGGCGCGCAGCACATTTCCATGGCCTCCATCGACGCCATGCGCGACCACACTATCGTCGTCAACGGCCTCTCGAAAACTTACAGCGTCACCGGCTGGCGCGTGGGCTGGGTCCTCGCCCCTCCAGGACCGACGCAGCCCATTCGCAAAGTCCACGACTTCCTCACCGTCGGGGCCGCGGCTCCTTTACAACAAGCCGGCTCTATCGCGTTGCATTTCCCGCAGAGTTATTACGACAGGCTCGCCGCGACCTACGCCGCCAAACGTGAGCGCATCCTAAAGATACTCACCGCCAGTGGCTTCACCGTCTTCAAGCCGCGCGGCGCTTACTACGTCATGACTGACATTTCTCGTTTCGCCGATCCCGACCCCGTGCAATTTCCCGCGGAAACCAAGGACGTGCGCTTCGCCAAATACCTTGTCGAAAAAATCGGCGTGGCGGTTGTCCCCGGCTCCAGTTTCTATAACGACGCTCGCGACGGCGCCTCGCAAGTCCGCTTTACGTTTTGCAAAAAAGAAGAAACCCTTGCGGCCGCCGAACAGCGCCTGTCGAAGCTCCACGCGTAGGAGTGGCGCCTAGGCGCCGCGGGCCGCTCGCGAATAACGAGATCCTGGTCCCTGATCCCCGGTTCCTCCCCCACTGTGTTAGAATCCCCGCGGCGAACAATCAACCGTGAAACTAGCGCTTATTCCGCCCAACACGAAAATGGAAGCCAATGGCTACGGCGACTCCGTCGACATTTCGGCGAGCCCCACGCGCACTTTCCTTTGCCTGCTCACCGTAACCGACCAGATGGAACAGGAATCCCTAGACGTCTCGATTTACGGTTCGGCCGACGGCACAACGTGGACCCCCAAGCCGCTCCTCAAGCTCCCCCAGCAGTTCTACCGCGGCCACGCCAAAATGGTTCTGGACCTGTCGCTCCGCCCTGAGATCAAATTCATTCGCGCTCGCTGGGAGCTCAACCGCTGGGGCAGAGGCGCCCCGCTGCCGATGTTCGTGGCTGGGTTGCAGCTGACGGAAGTGCCCCCAATGTCACTCGAAACTCCTGGAAAAAGTGCGGCGATGGCGAACCGGTGAGAGCCCCGTTTCGGGCTAACCTTTAGCACCGGATTTCCGGCAGGTCTTCGTGCTTTACAACAGTGGCTGATTTAGCTAAAGGCTATATAAATCTTGGGTTTTCAGTCAGCTTGAGGGCTTTTAGGGGTAGGAGACTGACGGTCTCCCCCCTTCCGCATGAACGTCGGCTACCACGTTTTTCAGATGACCCTATGGCGTGCAAGAAGAAGCAAGGCAGGAACCGCGCCAGGCGGCCGGGAAGACACCAAGCCCTCAGACTCGCAGCGCCCACCAGACGGGGATGTGTCGACCGTGGAAGCTCGCGAACCACTTGCTAACCTAAAACGGCTCGAAGCCAACAGACCTGGGTTTCACTGGCGCGCAACGCCGCGAAGGATTGCGCCGGCAAAAGGAGCGGAGGAAGACAAATGACAAAGTCGAACGCTAATGCAAGCAACGCCACGATAATTCACATGTCGCTGCAAGGAAAGGGCGGAGTAGAGAAGAGCCTCGTCGCAGCTATCCTGTCTCAATATCTGGCGTCGAGAGGCCAGGACGTTCATGGCATTGATGCCGATCCGGTGAATCACACGTTGTCAGAGTACCGAGGCATAGGGGCAGCGGGAATTTGATTCCGCTCATGGAGCGTTTCCTGACGGAGAGCGGCACCTTCGTCGTAGATACCGGTGCGTCCACGTTTATTCCACTTTGGCACTATGTGCTGGAGAACCATGCTTTGGATCATCTGCGAGAGAGAGGCAAGCGCGTATACATCCACTCTGTGATTACGGGCGGGCAGTCCCTGGGCGATACATTAAGTGGGTTCGAGCAGCTCGCGGAAACCACGAGAGAAAAGAATATAGTCGTTTGGCTGAACGAGTGTTTTGGTCCGATTTCACGGAACGGAGAGCGTTTCGACGAGATGATGGAGTGCAAGCAGCACGCAGACAAGCTGCACGGTTCTGTGGCGATCGCGCGCCGTACAGCGGACACCTTTGGTCGGGATGTCGAAGAGATGATTTGTCGCAAGCTGACCTTCGACGAGGCAGTGAATGGGGCCGAATTCACAATTATGGCTAAACAGCGTCTGCGTGTTATTCAGCGAGATCGCTTCGAGCAGTTGGACGCTATCGGTTTGTGCTAGACGGGGCAACGCGCATGGGATCTGTGGACGCCAAGAAATTGACGGCGCAGGTGGCAGCGCGTCACGGGCTGCTCATTCGTGAGGATGATCCGGCTATGGCCCTGGTCACAATGAGCGAGATTGTTTTGGAGCAAGCCTTAAAAAACGCCGAGGTTGGGCTACGTGGCATCCTGTCGGAAGCGGAAGAAGGGCAGAAAAGGTCGCTTCGGGTAGTGGATATTGCTGACGCGCCAACCGTGATCCGGTTTTTTGTAGGCAGGCTATCTTGCGCAGACGCCGATGGTAACGATCTTCTTGTTGGGCTTCACCTGGTAAGTAAAGTAGGGAACGCCAACGCGGAAGGTTTGTGGGTCGTTGTTGGCACAATGGCCGGGGCTCTGCTGCGGGCAGAGCGGGCTGGCTAGATGGTCATCCGCGTAGGCGATGTTGGCGCGATGCTGTGGATCGAGGGCCACTTGGAAAAAGTCCGCGAGGCTGCGGCTATCGGTGTTAGAACATAGTGTGCCGCTGGTGCAAACAGTTCCGGAATGAATGATGTGGTCGCTGGCCGTATGCTGAGTGAAGGCGGGAATCGCGGCGTTGCCATTGACGCTTTCCGCCATGTAGACATTCCACTGCGCCCAGCAATTTGTCGTGCCGTCGGTGCATGTTGGCTGCATGGCGGCTACATCATTGGAGTTGCCGGCCAGGCTCGATCCAAGCCAGGTCACCACCACATGGCCGTAGGCATCCGCAGCTACCCACGGGAACACGTTGGATTTGCCCACGGTTGACCCGCTATTGACGCGCATTGGAGCGGTCCATGTGTTGCCCAGGTCAGAGGATGAAGCGAGGAACACGCCCTGGTTGTCAGACCAGACCGTGTACAAGTTGCTAAAATTATCGACTGCCAGCGCGGGGAAAGTATTGTTGGTCCCTTGCATTGCGCCCGGTGATCCTGCCGGACTGGTGAAAACCTTGTGGTCGGTGAAATGAAAGACTCCCGTGCCCGTGGCCGCATCGGTGGAAACGCCGACGTACACGCTGCGCGGTGGAGCGCCATTGGCATTTTCGGTTGCATTGTCGGGTGCAACGAACGCCACATACAGGTTTCCGTGGCTAGAGCAGGCGGTTTGGTCGACTTTGATCTGCGCCGCGACGTTGGCACTAGCCATGGGTCCGACATTACCCGCTGCGGGAAGCGTCGTCGCATCAATGGCTTCCCCGACGCCAGCCGTGTAAGTTAGCCCGCCGTTATTGGAGCGCTGCACGTTGATATTGAACGTCGCCAAATCGTGATAGTTGACATATACGGTTGACGGATCGTCAGCGGCATCGTTCCACATGCGATCGTCCCCTGGAACGAGTGCAGCAACAACGTTCGGTGGCGTAAAAAAGGTATCGCCACGATTCCTCGAATTCGTTGCCGTAACACCCGGCGCCAGCGTGAGGCTCGTAAAAGCGAGATTCGGAATGGCGGAATTGTTGGGGTCTGGCGCGTTCACCGCGATATCCGCGTCGCCACCTCCGGGGGCGAGACCAAGGTTCGTGGGGCTGCCGACGTTGTTCACACAGCCGCCGCCGCTCAATCCAAAAATGCCGCAGTTGTCTGGCTGGCCCTCATACTTGAACGGCAGTGTTCCGTCGGCGTTAGCTTTGCCGTCGATGGATTGATCCCACCGCCACAGATCCACGCCTCCAGGCACGCCACGAATCGATTCAACATAAATGGTGCCTTGCGAATCAACACGATCACCTGGCTCAACCCCCTTAACGATGAAGGCCAAAGGGCTTGAGCCACCCAGAACAGGGGCCAATTGCGGCAAACATAAGCTCTGATTGGAGCTGAAGCCGTCAATCCCGGGACCCACGAAGGCGGGGATCGCCTCGGCGCCTCCGCCGGCGCCCGTTTGGCTCGGGCAAGCGTGCTCGTTGACCGGATCTGGGTATACAGTTTGCCAAGCAAAGACGTGACGACCAGCACCAACGAAAAGGATGGGGACCCAGGCGGACAGGATGAGCCCGACTACCAGGAACAAGGGGAGCTTACGCATAGCGATCTCCTTCGGTTGCGAGCTTTGACACACCTGTGTGGATCCTTCGGCTCGCCTTCTCGATGTCTTAAAAAGCGGGAGGACATCCACTGCACATGGGGGCATGTACCCAGCGAACAGTGCGCATCCACCCGCATATTAGGGCACGATGACACCTATAAAGGAGGGCCGTGGTTGGAACAATCAGATGATTACTGGAATCGAGCACCGCAAACACCTGAGCCATCTGGAGCTGGACTTCTGGCTTAACCGGCATTTAGTGTCGGCTCGAAGCAGTTCTCCAGGTTCTCCATTTGAGATCAGTCTAATTTAGAGTGAGTGATTGCCGCACCTGTCTCATGAATTTGCCGATGCCTCAGTGGAATAGTGGGCATCCTCCTATCAAGTAGCGGCTATCGAGAGTCAATCAAAAGACCTAACCGCCTCTGGGGTGTGTCCTCGGATCGGATGTTCGGCAGCCAGAAAAGTTTACGACTTTCTTGGCGGTAAGCGGAGCGGTCATTCGCGGTGGCACTGTCCGTTCCGGCTATTTTACGGAGGGCCGAGAATTGTTTCAGCACATCGAACAGCTTCGTGACCAGGTCCGTGCCCGCGCCGTGGTTGATTTGCGCCCGAGATCATAAACGACGAGAGCGTTACAAGTGAGGGATTAATACGGTGTGTCCGCGCTGGCAACGATTTCGAAAACGTGGTGCACGAAATATTGAGCACGGCATGGATACCGAAAGATTTGCGCGAGCTTACCACGTCCATCCATAGCTTGATCGAGAACACTCGCATGGTACGGGGCGACATCGATGCAGCGCTCGATGTTGTTTTCGATGAATACCATCCTGATGTGGCGTTCCGAATTTGGACGGCTTGCAACATGGAGAGGTTAATGCAAGCTCAGTTAGGAATTCCGACAGACACCGCGATGAAGATCATGCCGCGAGAGAAATGGATGAATTTAACGAAAGATAAAAGCGTTGAACTCAAGAGGGGCGGATACCACCTAACCCCTGATAATAACGGACGAGGCGCAGCGCAACCTTTAGAAACATCCACGTTTGCACCTTGTAGGTTTCCACGCGGCGGACGTGTGGCACTTCGTTCAGATGGTCGAATGCCCTCGCTGCCGCAAGAAATACTCTATGGTCGACTGGCAGGATCGCGCCACATGTCGCCAATGCGGAGGCGTGCTGAATAGCGTGCGAGCCTCTGAGAGCGGGACCAAGGCCTTGCCCAAGAAGGCTGTTATACGCATTTTCGGCGACACCGCAGATTGGCCGAGTGTTACACCAGTCGGGCGCCACCTGTAGGAGCTCGCGGGTCGTGATCGTCCGTCTTCCTCCGGGACCCTTTGGCGCCCTTTTTCCCTATTACTTCCTTATGCGTGGCCCGGTAGACTTCGGACACCGTTCGCCCCCAAAAGGTACGCTTTCAATGTTCACTGGCCCACGCATCGTCGATCAAAACGGGTCACCTCGAAAGATCGGGGGAGTCTAATCGTCGGTTTCAGGGACATGTGGAAAGGTTCCCTTGCTTAGTTCTCGATAGGTCGCAAGGCGGTTTCAGAGTGCGTGTAATTTCCAGACTGAGGCCGGGACAAGGGACAAGTTGTCGAGATGATTTTGGACGAAGAACCCTCTAGCTTGGTGCGGTGCATCGTGAAATGGATCGGCAAACCACGGTCTAAAGAGCAAGGGGAGGTGGGGCTAGGCGTTGTTTGATAGCCCGCCTTCCGGCTGGCAGGGCGCACCAATGTGGATCGTCCAACGCCCGATCCACGCGATCTTCAAGTTCGTTAAGCCTTGCTTGTTCTGTGCCCAGTTGTTCTTCGGCATCCATCTCAGCGGATTGTCGCTGTTGTTCTTCCGTCGCCAGATTTTGCGAGTAACGGCTTGTTTACGGAAATCTCCGCTTGGCTTGGAAGCGCTTTCGGTCTTCTGATGAAGTCTCTGTGTTTTCCAGGGCTTTTTCAAACCGTTTTGAAGGTGGCTGCCACTTCCCGCCGATCCTTCTGCGTTTCGGCGAGCTTTGCACGCGCATCACTAGGGCGTTCCGAAACACGGGCAACGGCTGTTTCCTGAACCTGCAAACGTTGCAGCAGAATCTGCGCCTTGAGCGCGTATCCATTGTAGCCTGCAAATCCTTTCTCAGTTGTCGGACTTCTGCCACCAGCGCTGGCATGCCTTGTGATAAACGAATATCCTCGATGGAATTAGAGTGTTCACCGGATTGTGCGGCTGACCTCTAGGCGCGACCTTACGCGAGGTCGCTTTGCGGATAAATAGCGGGGGGCAAGGTTCCAGGGGCAATCCCCGACACCAGCCATAACTTGGCCCCCCATTTGCAAACCACGGGCAGTCATGAGAACTCAGGAGTCAGCCGAGCTGCACGCCTTTTAGAATCCACATTGTTTGTCTGTTTCATTTGTTGGATCGGGGATGTAGCGTTTTGTCGAGGCAGTTCTTCTGCAACTCCATTAGCTCTTCTTCCAATTCGGGGCGGCCATATTTAAGCGCTCCTTCACCGGCAGATTTGCGTCCCGAGAAACTGGATCGCGGTTACCGGCAGAGCATCGAGAGAACGCGCAGCACCATTTTAAGACGTGCGTAGGACACAGAAGTGGGACAGTGCTATTCTCGACATCGCCTTCATGGCGGAAGAACTTGAGAGGGGCACGCTGGCAACGCGTTCCGATTCGGATCTGCTTGCTTCTGGCTTTGTTGTTCTCGATCTATTTGGCAGCAAGAAGGGCGGTCGGGGCCTGGTATTTTCGACAGAGATCGCCAAATGGGATTGAAGCGGCGATCCGATGGGATCCGGCTAACCCAGAATACTACCAAGCGTTAGGCACACTCGAGCACTTGTACGCAAATGGCGGGAGTTCGAATGAAATCATGCAGCTTTACTGGATCGCGACGCACTTAAGCCCTCACGATGCGCAGCTGTGGGCGGATCTCGCGGCCAGTTACGACTGGGCAGGGCGTTCCGACGATGCTCTCGAGGCATTCCGGCGCGCAAGGCAGATCTCTCCAAATTCGCCGGAAATCAACTGGAGACTGGCCAATTTTTATGTACGGACAGCGAGGATTCCGGAGGCGCTGGGCGCACTACGGATAGTTCTTTTAGGAGATAGTGCGGCAGGAAGGAAAGTCTTCCGTCTCGCTACGAACGTGACGACGGATCGAAAAGCAATTCTGGAGATGCTTCCCCCGCGAGCTCCAGTCTTCTTTACCTACCTTCAGTTTCGCATTGAGGGGGGTGATCTGCTCACTGCCGAAGAAATATGGGCCCGTATCGTCCAGTTGAATTTGCCGTTTGATGCGCCTGCGGCCTTTCCTTATCTCGACGCACTCATTCAACATCGCGAGGTCCGCAAGCTGCAAGAAACGTGGTCCGCATTAGCTGAGCGTTTTCCCACGCAAATCGAGGCGCCTTCCACATCCCTTTCGAACCTTGTTACGAATGGAAGTTTCAAATTGCAGATCCTCAACGGGGGACTAGACTGGCGCGTCATCGCAGCGAAAGGGGCCATCGTCAGCCTCGATTCCGCGAAAGGCCCGGATGGCGCGCGCGCTCTGCGGATCAACTTCGATGGTACTCATAACCTCGACTATGGGCATGTGTTCCAGTATGTTCCGGCGCAGCCTAATACGCGGTACCGTTTTGCAGCCCACATCCGCGCCGACGGAATCACCACGGACAGCGGGCCGAGGTTGCAGGTCTGCGACGCCTACAACGTGGGCAATATCTTTTTGTCGACGCGAAACCTTGTAGGTAGTTCGGATTGGTTGGAGGAGCACGCCGACTTCACGACCAATGCTGATACTCAGTTGCTGGTCGTCCGCGTGGCTCGCCCCGCAAGCAGCAAACTCGATAATCGAATTGCAGGCACAGTCTGGATCGACGGCGTCAGCTTACGCTTGCCCAATTAACTCGAGGGGTGAACGTTCCATCGAAGGGAGCTGAACCCGAAGAACTTCCGGATGTCGGCATCGGGCACCCAGTTCACTCTTCTCGTTCCGATCCCACCGTCAACTAGTCAAAAACCAAAGCCTTACACGAATGCCTGCCTGAAGAAGCTGCCTCCGAGCCGCCCCCCAGATCCGGGGTTTTCCCCAATTGAACCCAGTAGTCCCTGGCGAAGACGCGGGTTCCCAGCATTCGCTGAGCTATGTGCTCCTCAGCGACAGAGGCGCCTACGAAACTGCCCTCACGGCGTTGATGGACTGATGGACTGTCCGCCCGCTCCGTGTCCCAATTCTGCTGCGGCCACAGCTGCTCCGGCTCCCGCCAAACCGAGAAGAAGCCAGCCAGTATGAACATTCGAACGCGGTCCCTTTGGAGCAGGCGAGAGCGTCAATAATCCAGTTTTCGCCGCGACGGTTAGCGTTTGTCCGGCCGGGAGAAACTGTCCGGATTTGCTATCCAGTGTGAGCACTCCCACGCTACCCTCCACGCTCGAAACCAGAAAGGAACCGTCTGAAACTCGCGTGACTTTTGCGGTTACCGACTGGTCTCGTACGGAGGGGACCAAAACATAGTTCCCGATTCGCAAGGTCAAGCCCTGGGGTCCACTGGTCGTATTCAGCACAACCGTCCCTGCCTCTAACTCGGCAGTGAACTCATACTTTCCCCAGAACACGACCTGACTCTGCGCTGAGGTCTTTAGCGTACCCTTTCCGCTCGCGACGAACGTCGCCGCACCGGTCTCGCCCGTGCGAATTCGATCACCCGGAAAGATTGTGGACTCGCCCTGAGCGGGAGAACCGTTCAAATAGACCTCGCCAACGCCACTCAACGAACCGAGAGGTTCTCTCTGCTGCTCCTTCTCTCCAACCTGCCCGTAACTTGGAATGGGTAAGGCACATACCAGAAGCAAAAGGAGCTTCACCAGCGCCGCGACGCAGCGCCAGCCCCCGGAGCGCCGTTTTCCCGCTGGCCATTTCTGCTGGTGTTCGAGCGATCGTGGATTCGTTCGCCTCATTGTGCCGCCAAAGGACCTAAGGTGGGGCAAGCTCATTATCCGCTACCGATCCCCGTGCAATGCCATTAGGGTTTTGCCTGAATTTCATTTGGTGATTGCACTGTATCGACAATGGTCTCGCTTACCTCTAGATTGGCACCGTCAAATCCTGTTTTTGATCTGAGGGTTGCTCGGGGCTCTTCAGATCTCGCAAGGCTTGAGGTTCAGCGGGTCTGAGGGTCGGAATTCGCGGTGATAGTCGCTCATGCTGGCTAAGACTCTCACGATCGAGGAGCCCGGCTCCGCCCGGCTCACAACGCCGGTCCCCCTTCCCGCGTTGGGCGGGAACTCTCACTTCGGATATTCATCCATCGACGCAGCTTCCAGTGTGGTTAAGGATCAGTCTCCGTTCGCCCGCATTTCGACAACCGATCAGCTGAGATACGTTGAGTCTCGCGCGAGTGACGCCGACCGGACGCGAAGCTCGGAATCAGGTACCCGGTTCAGCCCATTCCTAAAGATGGCTATGGACGTAGTTCTGTCCGCGACTCTTCTGGCTCTCCTCTGGCCGGTCATGCTGATCATCGCGATGACAATCAAGCTCTGGTCGCGTGGACCCGTGATTTATCGCTCTCGGCGCTTGGGCAAGTGCGGTCGGCCATTTGATTGCTACAAATTCCGCACGATGGTCCCCGGAGCGGACCGTCTCCAAGAAACGCTGCGTCATCAGAACCAGCGTCGCGGGCCGTTCTTCAAGATCGCCGGTGATCCTCGCCTCACACCTCTCGGCGGGCTTCTTCGCAAGTACAGTCTCGATGAACTGCCGCAATTGTGGAACGTTTTGCGAGGCGACATGAGCCTGGTTGGACCTCGCCCACATCCAGTCGAGGACTGCGCTCGATACACTCCCGAACATCGTCAACGCCTCGAAGTAAAGCCAGGCGTCACCGGACTTTGGCAGGTCCTGGCGCGCGCAAATCCGTCTTTTGAGATTTGCATGCTGCTGGATCTTGACTACATCGAGAAGTGGAGCGTGCTGCTCGACTGCAGGATTTTGCTGAAGACCATTCCTGCGGTGCTGACAGGCGAAGGACAGTAATCGACTACGAGGCGTCTCCGAGGTGGGTCTTGATTTTTGGGCGCAGCCCCCGAACGTGGAAAATCCTCTGGCCGCCAGCCCCACGGCATCATTTGGCCGGCGCGGACGCGGCGTGCAAACAAAATGTGAGTGTCCCG
>DATAIH010000165.1:0-8647 GCA_036262755.1 Candidatus Acidiferrum sp. | reverse complement strand
ACCCAGAAACCGAGCTCGGCCAGGCCCGCCAGCAGCGGGAGCGCCCGCCATGCCCTCGGATGTTTGTCAATGCGGCCGCCGAAACCTGGTCCGTCCCCGAATCCGAGTGCACGACCTCTTCCGGGCGCGTGATCCATTCTTCCACGAAGCGCACGCTCACGTACGGCGAGCTTGCCGAGAGAGCGGCCACACTCGAGCCGCCCGACCTCAAATCCGTCAAACTCAAGGATCCCAAGGACTACAAAATCATCGGCCATCCCACGCCTGGCGTCGACAACATCAGCATCGTCACCGGCAAATCGCTCTATAGCATCGACTTCAAAGTTCCCGGCATGCTCTACGCTGTCTACGACAAGTGTCCTGTGTATGCGGGAAGGTGTGTGGGCGCCAATCTCGACGAGATCAAATCCATGCCTGGCGTGCGCCACGTCTTCGAGGTCGAGGGCACACAGGATTTGCTTGGCTTGCACTGGGGAGTCGCCGTGGTTGCCGACACTTGGTGGCAAGCGAATGCTGCGCGCAAGAAATTACGCGCGCAATGGAACGAAGGACCCACCGCGCAACAAAGCAGCGACGGATTTCAGAAGCGCGCTGACGACCTCTCGACGCAGCTTCCAACGATCACTTTGCGCAAGGACGGTGACGCGGATGCTGCGCTCGCCTCCGCGGCGAAGGTTGTCGAAGCTGCCTATGCTTATCCTTTCCTCGCGCACGCCCCCATGGAGCCGCAAAACTGCCTGGCACACTATCACGACGGCAAACTCGAATTCTGGTCGCCCAGCCAGACCCCCGAGAGCGGCCGCCAGCAAGTCGCCAAGGTCCTCGGCATTTCCCACGACGACATCATTGTGCACATGAAGCGCGCCGGCGGCGGCTTCGGCCGCCGCCTCACCAACGACTACATGCTGGAGGCCGGGGCCATCGCCAAGCGTGTCGGCGTTCCCGTCAAACTTCTTTGGACGCGGGAAGACGATTTTCACCACGACCACTATCGCCCCGCCGGTTTCCACTACCTGAAGGGCGGCATCGACGCTTCCGGAAAGCTTGTCGCCTGGCGCAATCACTTTGTCTCCTTTGGCGAAGGAGAACAGTTCGCCCCGTCTGCCAATATTCCCGGAAACGAATTTCCCGGCACGTTCCTCGAGAACTTTTTCTTCGGCGCTTCGTTGATGCCTCTAGGCGTTCCCACTTACGCGTTGCGCGCGCCGCGCAGCAATGCCTTCTCCTTTGTCTTCCAATCTTTCATCGACGAACTCGCGCATGCGGCCGGTAAAGATCCCGTGCAATTCCGCCTGGACCTCCTCGGCCTTCCGCGGGTCTCCAATCCCAATGCAAAACCCGACGCCTTCTCGAGCGACTTGGATGCCGATCGCATGATCGGCGTTCTCAAACTCGTGGCCGAAAAGTCCGGCTGGGGCAAGCGGCAACTCCCAAAAAATACTGGCATGGGCGTGGCCTTCCAATTTGCCCATCGCGGCTATTTTGCAGAAGTCGCGGAAGTGCGGGTTGATCGAGACAGCAAACTAAGGGTCAACAAGATTTGGGTGGCGGGCGATATCGGCAGCACCATCGTCAATCCCAGCGGAGCGGACAACGAGGCTCGTGGCGCGGTCATTGACGGCCTCAGCCAAGTCATGTCCTACGAAATCACCATAGACGGCGGGCGAGCCGTGCAGAGCAACTTCCATGAGTATCCGCCCGTGCGCATGAACCAACTTCCGGCGGAAATCGAAGTGCATTTCTTGAAGACCGACAATCCTCCGACCGGCCTTGGCGAGCCCGCGCTTCCTCCGGTGCTGCCCGCGGTGTGCAATGCGATTTTCGCCGCTACCGGCAAGCGCATCCGCTCGCTGCCGCTCTCGAAGCACGGTTTTTCGTGGGTGTAACGGAGTCTCTAAGAAACGTTGCTCTTCCGAGCGAAACGGGGAATCTGCTACATCGAATCGAAAGTGTTTTTCAGCGGCGACTTTGGGTGCCGCCTACTTCGGTGAATTCAAGCAGGACATCGCGCTCACTTTTTCTTCCGCCGTCCCGTAGCTCTTGCCGTTGCTATCTTTCATTGACAAGAACACCCACTCGCTCGTTTCTTCCGCGGTTCGGCTGAAGTCAAAAATGTAGGTTTCATTCCGCCTGATCTGATAAGTCATTGTGCGCATCAGGATCGGGTAAACGCTTCTCGTTGTATCTTCGAGCGGTTGCCCGCACCGCGCCAGCAGATGTTCCGGCGTCACGCTGGCCACCGCGTGTTCCTGCCTTCGCTCGCGCTTTTCGCTGAACCACGCGTACCCGCGCTCGGCCACGGTGGCCAGTACGATCAGGCCGACAATCGTGCCCACAGCCATCAGCCACACCCGTTTCGTTTGCTTCAAAAATTCCACAAACTTCGCGACCCAGAAAGATTCGCCGCTCGTGCTCCCCGGCAAAACCGTTACCGGCGAGTAGCGCGACCGCCTGGGGGATTCCGCGGTACGCTTTCCCGCGAGAGACTCCGCAATCTCTTTCGCCTCGGCTTGCCTCTCCGCAATCGCGGCCGCGGTGAGTTCGCCGGAAGAGGAATGGTCGGCCTGCTTTGTCGGGTCCATGATTTCCCCTGCCTTTCGGGTTGTGCTTTCATCATCGCGCCGGGACCCTCCGGTTCAGCTGCCAATTTTTGGATTATTCGCGAGACAGTTACTTGCCCTACACTCTAGAACAGGTGTCTTTGGCCAGGCCTGCGAATCGCAACCGCGTTCACTTAGCCCGGTGCGCTTCACTGCTGCGTTGGTCCACCAGCGCTCGCATACTATCTTTGGAGGAACTGACGGAGGTTTTCCTTATGCCGCTCCACGCGCTGGTGCATCTCGGTGCCGGATCGCGAGCTCCCCTCAGCGCCCAGGAAATCTACGGTCATCTCCGACAGGGGCCAGTGACCCCTACTGAAGCAGATGTTGCGCGACAATCCTCCGAGATCCTTTTTTCCCTACGCCGCCCGCGTCAGTTTCTGCCGATATCTCGCCGCCACCAGCGCGACAATCAGCCATAGCGCCGCCGCGTACACCGCGTACCACATGGTTTCCTGCCTCGCTGTTACGCCGCCAGGACTGAACACCACGAGCGAGCCCGTCGAGCTGGCGTGCATTAATTGGGCCAAGGCTACGCTTTTCGTGTTCGTGTAAATCCAGGCAATCAGCACGCGCATCCCGGTCATCGCTGCCGCGAACGCCAGGAAATACTCGAGCCAGTATGCCCCGTGCGGCGTCGCCGCCCCCAAATAGTCGATCACCGGAAGGTGCCAGGCGCCCCACAATATACCGAGCAGGATGGCCGCGCCCAGAGCGTTTCCCGTTCGCGCCATTTTGGGGAAGGCGTAGCCCATCCAGCCAATTTCTTCGAAGAATCCAGCTACGATTCCGAACGAAACACCCGGAAAGAACCGGTTCGGCGCGTATACCGGCGAGACGAGAGCCTTCAAGCATAGAAGCACGATTAGGATCAGCGCCGGCGGGATTAGCAGCGTCACGTACCACGGCGCGCCCACGCGAATCCGGCGCATGCGCGAGAACAGATCCCGCAACCTGCCGCTTCCATCCACAACGCGGGTCAGCAGGATTCCGCTTACCGCCGGCCCCAGCAACATCACCGGGAACATCAGGATCCCGCTGAATTTCCCGACAGGTGCCCCGCGCAATAGTTTTGGGGCCACCACCAGGAGCGCACCCAGCCAGGAAATGGCGAACGTCAGCACAAAATAACTCGCCACGGGGTTGCGCCTCACTAGCCCCTCTTCTTTTCCGGATTGTGCCATTTTCACCACGCCCTCGCCTCGGCTCATCGTCTCGACTTCTTCGATCGGGTAGTAGAATCTCATTCCCGACTTGGTACCTTCCCGCCCGGCGTTAAGAGGATACACTCCTGACGGGACCAAGCGGGCTCGGCGCGAAAGGAGGCAAGCGATGAAGGGGAAGCTGATAGCCGCGGCGTGGACCGCCGCGCTTGTGCTGGTTTGCGCGGTCGGCACAGTTGGCGCACCGCTCACGGTGAAAAACCTGCGTTGCGAGTACAAAGTAGATCCGATAGGGATGGACGTGGGGAAACCGCGGCTGAGCTGGGAACTGATGAATCCCGAACGAAGCGTGCTGCAGACCAGCTACGAAATCCGCGTGGCTCAGTCCGAAGGGGATCTCGCCAAAGGGAAACTCCTTTGGGACAGCGGCAAGCAGCCTTCGCAGGCGTCCATCCAAGTGGAGTACGGCGGACCCGCGCTCGAAAGCCGCAGAATTTATTACTGGCAGGTGCGCGTTCAAGACAATCACGGGCACTTGTCCGACTGGAGCCAGCCGGCGCACTGGGAGATGGGACTGCTCGAGCCACGAGATTGGAAAGCAAAATGGATTACGCCCGATCTCGTCGAGGACGAGACGAAATCGAATCCCGCGCCCCTGTTGCGAACGGAGTTTTCGTTCGACAAAAAAGCCGAACGCGCTCGTTTGTACGCAACAGCAATGGGACTCTACGAGATGTCGCTCAACGGCAAGCGCGTTGGCGATGAATATTTCACGCCGGGTTGGACCTCCTACGATTTTCGCTACCAGTATCAAACCTACGATGTAACCAGCTCGTTGAAGGGCGGTGCCAACTGCCTGGCTGCCATGCTCGGTGACGGTTGGTTTCGCGGAAGGATGGCTTGGGGCGACAGGAGAAACAGCTATGGAAAGAAACTGGCGCTCCTCGCACAACTCGTCATCACTTACAAGGACGGCACACAGCAGATCGTCGGCACGAATGACCGATGGAAATCCGCGACGGGTGCGGTGCTCGAATCGGACATTTATAACGGCGAAATCTACGACGCGCGGCTCGAACAGCCCGGCTGGAAGGAAGCCGGATTCGACGACAAAAATTGGAAGTCGGTAACCGTTTTGCCGCCTGCAAAAGCAAAACTCGTTGCTCCCGCGGGCCCCCCGGTCAAGGCGATGGAACAGATCACGCCGGTAAAAGTCTTGAAGACGCCCGGCGGTGACACGGTCCTCGACATGGGACAAAACATGGTGGGCTGGATCCGCTTTCGATTGACCGCTCCCGCCGGAACCACCATCACCTTGCGTCACGCGGAAGTGCTGGACAAAGCCGGAAACTTTTATACCGCAAATCTGCGCTCGGCCAAGCAAACGATTCGCTACACCGCCAAGGGCCAGGGAACGGAGACGTTCCAACCACATTTCACTTTTCAGGGATTTCGCTACGTCTCGGTCGGCGGCTGGCCCGGCGAAGTAAACCCGGAGAACTTTACCGGCATTGTCGTGCATTCGGCCATGTCTCGCACCGGCACATTCGAGGCCTCCAATCCTCTTCTCAACCAGTTGCAGCACAACATCATTTGGGGCCAGAAAGGGAATTTTCTCGATGTTCCGACGGACTGCCCGCAGCGCGATGAACGTCTCGGCTGGACCGGCGATGCGCAAGTTTTTGCACGCACTGCGTCGTTCAATCACGACACCGCCGCCTTTTACACCAAGTGGCTCGGTGACGTTTTGCTCGACCAAGAGGACGACGGCGCCGTGCCCTTTGTGATCCCCAATGTTTTGTCGCACCAAACGCGGAAGGGAGAGGCGGCGTCGGCGGGATGGGCGGACGTGGCAGTGATCGTTCCTTGGGTGGTTTATCAGTCGTACGGCGATAAAAGAATTTTGGAAGAGCAATACCCGAGCATGAAAGCCTGGGTCGAGTACATGCGCAGGCAAGCCGGCGAGAAATATATTTGGAGCAATGGTTTCAGCTTTGGCGATTGGCTCGCTTTTGCGACCACGAAGGCGGATTATCCCGGGGCAACCACGGACAAGGATTTGATTCAGACGGCTTATTTCGCGCGCTCGACCGCGTTGCTGGCAAAGGCCTCGGATGTGCTCGGTAAAAAAGAGGAAGCCGCGGAGTATGCGGCCCTGGAAGAAAAAATCGTGAGTGCGTTTCAAAAAGAATTCGTGACCCCCAACGGCCGGCTTTCCTCGAACACGCAGACGGCCTATGCGCTTGCGCTCGAATTCGACCTGCTGCCCCAAGACGAGCGCCCCGTCGCCGCGGCCCGGCTCGCCGAAGATGTCAAGAAATTTGGTCACCTCACCACCGGTTTTTTGGGCACACCGGTGCTCTGCCGGGCCTTGAGCGATTATGGTTATCTCGATCTTGCGTACACGTTGCTCAATCGTACCGAGTATCCTTCCTGGCTCTATCCGGTCATCAAAGACGCCACGACCATCTGGGAACGATGGGACGGCATCAAGCCCGACGGCAGTTTTCAGGATCCCGGGATGAATTCCTTCAATCATTACGCTTACGGTGCGATTGGCGAGTGGATGTATCGCGTCGTCGCGGGAATCGAGCTCGACGAGGGAGATCCGGGTTACAAACATATTTTGATTCAGCCGCAGCCCGGCGGCGGGCTGACCATGGCAAACGCTGCGGTCGAGAGCATGTACGGCCGCGTAGCGTCGGGCTGGAAAATAGCGGATGACAAGTTCACCCTGAACATCCAGGTTCCACCAAATACGACCGCTACGGTGCGCTTGCCGAAAGCCAGACTCCCGCAGGTCACCGAAAGCCAAAAGCCGCTCACCAGCCGCGCCGATATTTTCAGCGCGCGGCAAGTCGGCGACGCCGTGCTCGTTCAAGTCGGCTCGGGTCAATATGTCTTTGAAAGCATGATTCTTGGTGGGAACTAGAATTGCGCGGCGTTTTTCCTAGCAAGTCTTGGAGCACGATTGAACCCGTATGCATACGTTGAATTATTCAGATGGGCACGCCTTCTTGCTCTGCATTCGGTACCGACTATCGCCGCGCTACAATGGAACGATGCAGCGCAAAGTCTTTTGGACCTTGTTCATCGCGCTCGGCTTGCTCGCGGATTTTACCCTGCCCCTTTTGTGGGGCATACTCGCCACCATTCCCATCGGCATCGTGAGTTGGTGGGTTGCCTACCGCAGCGACTGGTTTTAGCTGGCGCCTCGCGAACCGCACGCCTTGTTGTCGTTTTTCTGGTCCTCCTTCCCGCCGTGAAAGGTCGGAATACGCCACGTCTTTGGTGGCATGGAACACGATTTTAGGCCGTCGCCGCGCACGAGGATTCCGACTTCGATATCCCCGGGAGTCTATTGCCGTTCGCGAAGCGCCCGTGCAGGCGCGGTGATCTCCGGGTTTCTGTCATCCCGTCGGACGCGTTCTCGGCGCCCAAGCCTACTCGAGCTTGCGGACGAGCCAGGGGATGATGACTTCTCGGAATATGGCGGGGTCCGGCCAAACCTTGACCTGGCGGCCCAGGTGCCCGCCCCGGGGATTGATCCATGCCTCCTTAGGGATATCGCCGCTCGAGAGCAGCAGGTAGGTGTCTGAAATGGGCACTTGCGTATCGAGAGCACCGGAGATGATGAGCATCGGCGCGGTGGGCCGGCCCGCCCCGGCGGGCGAGCCCAGCAGGCCTTGCTTCACGAGCGACAGCTTTCCCAAAGCGATTGCCAGATCCTCGGGCGACTTCGCCCCTTCAAAAATAGACATGAGCGCGGGGGCCAGCCCAAAGAGATACTCGCGATTGCCGAGCGTCTTGTCGATGACGAAATCGTGGGCGAACGTGGCATCCACGGGAGGCGATTGTGCGACGACCGCTTTCAGTCGCGCGTGCTCGAGGATGGCCAGCTTGGTGGCCCAATACGCGCCGAAGCTTTGGCCGTCGACGGCAATGCGCGTCTTATCCACTTCGGGGCGCGTTTCGAGGTAATCGATGACGCGCGAAAACTCGCGCTCCGCGGTCTCACTGGCGTGGATGGGCGACTGGCCGGTTCCCGGCGAATCGACGCCGATGAATCCAATGCCATGAGGGATGACGGCGCCGAAATTTTCGGAGAGATCTTCCTTGCGGCTGTCGAGTCCGCTGATGGCGATGACCACGGGCACTGGGCCCTTCGCGTTTTTCGGCAGGCGTAGGTAGCCGACGATTTCGGAGCCTGCAAAGGGAATACGCACAACTTCAAGCGGCGGGTCCATGAATTTGGCGTGCGCCTGGAACGCTTCGAGGGCTTTGGCGTACGCGCGCTGTTTGCCCGGAGAAGCAGGTACGGGCCAGCGGCCGAAGGAATAGATGCGCCAGGCGCGAACGTAATCGGCGTTGGCTTTGACGGGATCGCTCGCTTCGAGCGATTTCGCCTCCGACATGTAGCGGTCGCCGACGGCGATGAACGCGGCAGCCCATTCGTCGTAGTCGGAAGTTCTGATTGCGGCGAAGGCTTGCTTCACGTCTGCGGGATCGAGGCCAATGAGCGGATACATGCCGTTTTCCGCGCGCTTGATGACTTCGGCTTTGATTTCGTCGAGGGTGCGCTCCTGGGCGAAGGCTGCGCCGGCGACGAGGAGACCGACGCAAAGCTGCGAAAGGATGGTTGCAGACAGGGATTCGAGAATGTGCTGCACGTCGAGACTCCTTCTCGTGTCGTGTGAAATGCCCGGACAGTTCCTTGTGAGCCGCCCGTTAGGGGCGCGGAAAACCGTTTTTCGCGAGCCTCAGGGGAAAAGCCCCTCATGACCAACGCCTACGCCGGGGCTGAAGCCGCATGCTAACCCGTCCGTTTTTGAGCAGCCTGTTAGGGCTTGCTCTCGAGCTTTGAAAGAGCCGCCTCGTAAAACA
>DATAIH010000164.1:0-13061 GCA_036262755.1 Candidatus Acidiferrum sp. | reverse complement strand
CTTCAATCCGCTCAACATCGTGCGAGAAGACGTGGTAGAAGCCACCGTGGAATTTCCCGGCGGAATGCCTAAAGCCGTTCACGTCATCGGTCCTAGCGGCGAGGAAGCTCCAGCGCAGATCTCCGGCCGAAAAATTCTCTTTCTGGCGCATGTCCCGCCGACCGGCTACACCGTTTACGATGTGCAGCCGGGTGAGGCTCGAGGCACATCGACGCTTAAAGTATCCAACGACTCGCTCGAAAACCAGTATTACCGCGTACGACTGAACGCCGATGGGGACGTCGCAAGCATCTTCGACAAAACGATAGGCAAGGAACTGCTGGCCTGGCCGGCGAGGCTGGCTATCTCCTACGACAACCCGCAGCAGTGGCCGGCGTGGAACATGGACTGGGACCAGGAGCAGACGCCGGCAAAGGCCTACGTGGGCGGGCCTGCCAAGATTCGCGTTGCGGAAAATGGGCCGGTGCGCGTGGCGCTGGAAGTTTCACGGGAAACCGCCGGCTCGGCGTTTGTGCAAACGATCCGGCTGTCCGCGGGCGACGCGGGCAGGCGAGTGGAATTCGGGAACGTGATCGACTGGAATACGAAGGAGTCCAACCTGAAGGCGGCGTTTCCCTTGACCGCTTCGAACCGCGAGGCGACCTATAACTGGGACATTGGCACAATCGAGAGGCCAACGGCAGAGCCGAAGAAGTTTGAAGTTCCCTCGCACCAGTGGATTGACCTGACGGACTTGAGCGGTGAGTTTGGCGCCACGATCCTCACCGACTGTAAGAACGGTTCCGATAAGCCGAACGATCACACCATCCGGCTCACCCTGATTCGGACGCCGGGCACGGCGGGCGGATATCACGACCAAGGCACGCAGGACATCGGGCACCACGAGTTCGTGTACGGCATTGCCGGGCATGCCGGCGGCTGGCGCGACGGGCAAACCGATTGGCAAGGGCAGCGGGTGAACGACCCGCTGATGGCCTTCGAAACTTCGAAGCATGCCGGAGCGCTGGGGCAGGAGTTTTCTTTGCTCAAGGTGAGCAACCCGCGCATTCGGGTTTTGGCCCTGAAGAAGGCAGAGGAGAGCGACGAGGTCATCGTTCGAATGGTGGAGCTTGATGGTAGACCGCAACAGAATGTCCGCGTATCGTTCGCCGCGCCGGTCAGCGCTGCGCACGAGGTGAACGGTCAGGAACAGCCAACGGGGGCCGCAACCGTGACCGACGGCGCACTCGTCACCTCGTTCTCGGCCTATCAGCCGCGGACGTTCGCGGTTAAGCTCGCGGCGGCGCCGACAAAGGTCAACAGCGTTCGTTCCGTGCCTTTGAAGCTGCGCTATGATCTCGCAACCGCCAGCAACGACGGCACGAAATCGACGCAGGGATTTGATGGTAAAGGCAATGCGTTGCCCGCAGAGATGCTCCCTTCGCAAATCCAATTCGATGGGTTGGAGTTTCAACTTGCCCCGGCAAAAACTGGTGTGCCCAATGCGCTCGCCGCGAAGGGGCAGACAATTGAGCTTCCTGCCGGAAACTATAACCGCCTTTACTTGCTTGCCGCTTCTATGGATGGGGACCAGAAAGCCGCGTTCGAAACAGGCCGTAAGCGACTTGAATTGAATATTCAAGACTGGAGCGGATTCATTGGACAATGGGACGACAGGCAGTGGATTGCGAAAGAGGTAACGAGTCCGGCGAGCGGAGGGCGACCGGCGCGAACCGTGCACGACGATTACGCGGAGATGACAGGGATCAAGCCAGGCTACATCAAGCGCGCGCACCTGGCGTGGTACTGCTCGCATCACCACAACGCAGCCGGCGAAAACGTACCCTATTCCTACTCGTATTTGTTCGGCTACGCCGTGGATTTGGAACCCGGAGCCAAAACCATCAAGCTACCGGATAATCCTAAGATCCGTATCCTCGCAATCACGGTGGCGGAGGAAAATCCGAGCATTAAGCCAGCCGAGCCCCTATACGACGTTCTTCCTCCGGCAGCAGCGGGCGGCAAAGATTTTCTGCTTTCTAGCTCAACCGCAAGCCTCTCCATCACGCAGGGGCGAAGCGCCGCATTAACGGTCGGGGTGACTCCGAGGAATGGGTTCGAGAGCAGAGTGAGCCTGGCGGCGACAGGACTGCCTGCCGGAGTAACGGCAACTTTTGGTTCGCCGAACACTTCTGGAACAAGCACGCTAACGCTAAAGGCGGCAAGCTCGGCACGCTCAGAGACTGCTACCGTCACTGTCACGGCAACGTCAGGCAGCTTGTCGCATAATGTCCCTATCCTTCTGAAGGTAGTCGCGGTGAAAACGGGGGCAGTGGCAATCGATCTCACTCCGGTTTACAACATAACTGGTATCTATAACGACGGGTCGACGTTTGACCAGATTTCCAGCCTTGATGGTGGCGGATTCGCGCTCCCCGAGCAGCCCGTGGGCGCCACGCAAGAATGGGATGGCGTTTTGTTTCGCCTCGGCCCGGCCAACGCGCCGGATGTCGTCACCGGGGAGACGGTTCCTCTGCCGCCCGGCAAGTTTGGCGCGCTGAAGATTCTTGCTACCGGTGTGGAGGGCAGCCAGAAGTCGCAGACGTTCACCGTCGCGTATGCCGATGGAACGTCTTCGACTTTCACGCAGAGCGTGAGCGACTGGTATTCACAGGGAAACTTCAGCGGGGAGACGATGGCCGTGAGTGTCCCTTACCGCCTTACCGGCGATGGAGACACGGATGACGGTACATTTCATATCTTCGGCTATTCGTTCGATCTCGACAGCAGCAAGGTGGTGCGCAGCGTCGCCTTGCCCAGAAACCGTAATGTGGTGGTCCTGGCAATGACGCTGGTCCCTTCAAGGGAGTAAAACAGCCCAGGACGCAAAAGAGCTACAATCTTGTCTTCGTGTTAGGGGACTGAGTCAACCTCGAAATTCGCGGCGCGCCGAGAAGCGCCTCCTCCCGCGGAGTTCGAGACGTCAGGTTCCACACGCGCGGTCGTAGTTTGCGTATGGGAGGGAATTTTCTGCGCTACAGGGCAGTGCTGACGTTTGCTGTTGTGTTCCTTGTCCCGACCATCCTGATCACTCGCATCTAGTGGTGTTTGCCGCCACCACTTCAACTCCACCGGCGCACACGCAGAACCCCTTGCAAGGAAGCGCGCTGTCACGTCATCAAAAAACGGAATCTCCTTTCTCGAGAACAATCGCGGCGCAAGCCGATGGTCCCGCTGAGCCCAAACTCTTCGTCTTGCGGTGAGCAAGCAGCTCCGTTCGCGCGCGTAGGCCGAAACCAAGCCACCGCAGGGCACGCGTTGGAGCGTGCCGTGAGCTCTAGAGGAACCTGGGCCCAACCCAACTGTCAGAAATGTCAGTTGCCCCGATGGTCTGCCATGGCAGCTAATGTGCGCTAAAGCGTTCTGGGAACTCGTACCGAAACAGAAGTAGCTACAAAACAAATACAAGCAAGGTGAGAGGGGAAATTATGAAGCACAGATCGAATTGGATCTTCTCAATCGCGCCACGGCTCATGTTCGCCTTTGTCATTGGCCTCGGGTTCGCCGTTCTGGTCCGTGCGCAGAATCAGGAAATGCAGGAAAGAGTCGCCGAGATAAAAGCAGCGGCGGCGCGGAACAAGCAGGCGCTGGCCCAGTACACGTGGGTCGAGCAAGTCACCATCAGCCTAAAGGGCGAACAGAAAAAGCAGGAGAGTTTCCAGGTGCGGCTTGGCCCGGACGGTCAGCCACAAAAGAGTCTGATAAGCGCGCCAGCTCCAGAGGAGCCGAGCGGAGGGCGACTGAAGAGGCACATTGTCGAAAAGAAGAAGGAGGAATACAAGGAGTACGCCGAGCAAATAAAGTCGCTGATACAGCGCTATGTTCCCCCCGACCGGGATCTCATCGGCCAGGCCTACCAGAACGGCAACGTGCTTATGGGGCCAGAAGCTGGAGCGCCCGGACAATACCGCCTGATAATCTCCAATTACATAAAACCAGGCGACAAGATGACTCTGATCATGGATAAGACGCAACAACAACTCGTGGGCCTAAGCATCGTCACCTATCTCGATGATCCGAAAGATGCCATCAACGTAGATGTTCAGTTTGAACAAATCCCTGGCGGACCGAACCACGTGTCAGCGCAAACCATCAACGGCGTCAGTAAACAGTTGACGATTGTCATTCAAAACAGCAACTACCAACGTTTCTGAACTCACCAGCGTTGTGTGCGCGCCCTCTGATTGATTCTAATGAGCGCGCCCGGGCGATTCGAACGCCACGACCTGTGGTTCCAGAAACTCCAAGTCGCGTTACAAACACGGCACTTAAGACCGGTTCCTCATTAACCACGATTGATTTTTATCAAAGCTCGGCCCGAAAAACTGAGGCGATGGGGGCTTGGAGAAGGCGTTTAGGGCCGTACAGAAAGCCTTTGAGAAGAAGGCGCAGGCGAGTTAGTGGTAGACTTAGGCTACGCGCCCGTAGCTCAGATGGATAGAGTACATGCCTCCGGAGCATGGGGTCGTGAGTTCGAATCTCACCGGGCGCGCCACTTTCACGAAAATCCACGAAGAGCGCAATCGCCAAGCACGCCATCGCTGCGGTTGATGAATGAAGCCTTGAAGAAAGTCGAGGCGAAGTACATGGTTCGCGAAAAGAAGGGCAGGCGTTTGTCAAGCCTCCTTTTTCGCCTTCTGTATGACGGAACTGCGCCGCATGCACTGGTCGAGGGCACTCACGAACCAGCTGGTCTACCAATTGGTCTACGTCGGGCCTCAGCGGACTCTAAAGCCGGCTGCCGATTCCTCCAATTGGGCACGCTGCGTGGCTAGTCAACCGTGTGCGCGCCGGCTACGTCGCCTGTGCTTGCGAAAAGGCGTGATACTCCTCGTCGGACCGTGCCGGGAGCAGCACCCAAAGCGTATAAACGCCCAGCGCGGTCCCAATAGGGATGTTAAACAGCGAGATGAATCCAACGACGAGCGCGAGAATTCTTCCCCAAGGTTCGCGTTGCACCAAGCCCCAACCGGTAATCAGGCCGGCAGCAGCTTTAGCGAGAATCAGATATCCGATGACGGTAAGGAATGGGCGCAACCAGCTTGTGCCTTCCGGGGGTGGTCCGGCTTGGCTGAAGCGGCCGAACAGAGTGTTGGCAAGCACCACGAGGACGATTCCGCCGACGACGTTTAATGCCGAGTACGCCATCCAAAGAATCCCGAGCAGCCGCACGTGTTCCTGCACGCGATTTTTCTGAACATAGACCGCCTCGATGCGTCTGATCACTTCTTTGCCGCATCGGGCACAACGCTGCTGACCCGATTGCAGAGGCGCACCACACTGATCGCAGAACATGAGCCCTCCTCGAACATAGCGAACTCCTCTCATAATACGCAGAATGATTGTCTTCGGTTGCTTTATTGAGAACTGAGAACCTGGAACTGGGACGAAGAACCTGCCGCAAACGAAAGGCCAGCCTGCAACGCAGGCAGCCTTCTCTTCAAGGGAGAGTAGTTCCAACCGAGGCAAAATCCGTCAAAACTGTCTGGCGGAATCCTAATGAGCCGAAAAACCCGCAGTCAAGGGGAGCTGCTGGATTTCCTTGGGCAATGAATTTACTCGGCAAATCTCCGCTCGACGTCGAAATCCTGCACCATATCAAGTTCAAATCACCACTACTCCCGACGCAACTCACTACCAGATTAGCATTCGGCGTCTTACCGATTTGAACGATAAGTCAGCAGACTGCCGACTGGCCGCCTGGCAACGACGGCGGCGTCATCTCTCTGGGCCAAGCAATGGGTGGCACTGCCGCGCCTCAAACTTCGCTACCATGGGCTTCTTCGCCGTGATCGGCCAGACGATGCTTCCTTGTCCCGAAGTAGTAGAATTTCACTGCCGGAATAAATGTTTTCGTTTGGCAAGGGAATGAAACACCCTTTGCGGAAACGCAGATGCCTGATGAACCGGCTTACGGAGCTGTTCTTATTTCAATACTTGGTCAAGTACCCTTGCTAAGTGAAGACGCGGTCGGCTTACCGGGACTTCGCACAGTAGCTTTGGCAGCCCGTGGCAACCCGCACTCTCCTGGGTTATCGTAGCGCGTCGTGGAGGTACTACCTCAATGCGAGCACAGGACATTTTCGTCGGGGGAACCGGGCTGCGCGCGGGCTGGCGTCTGCTGATCTTTCTAACCATCGTCTTTGCCTTGCAGCTCCTCTCTCAGGAAGTTGTAGTGGTTATCTTGAAGGCGCGCGGCATCGTTGCGCCGGAAGGCCTGTACGCCATCGTGTTTCTGGTCCAGGACGCGATTACTTTCATTGCCGTCGTAGTCGCCACATGGATCATGGCTCTCTGGGAGCGCCGCAAGCTTTCTAGCTACGGCTTGCCTGGAAGAAACGCCTTTGGGCGCAGGTTTTGGGAAGGTGCGGTCTTTGGATACACTGGCGTCTCTGTTTTGATTCTGCTGATTTTTCTCGCGGGCGGATATACTGCGGGTTCGTTAGCGCTACATGGAGCAGCGCTTGCTCGCGCGACGCTGCTTTGGCTGCTGGCTTCGCTCGCGATCGGCTTCACGGAAGAATATCTGTTCCGCGGCTACCCCCAATTCACTTTGGCGCAAGGAATGGGTTTCTGGCCTGCCGCATTCCTGATTTCATTTCTTTTTGGCGCGCTTCACTATTTCACCAAGTCGTACGAGCGCTGGCCGGACTGGGCCTCGACGGGCCTACTCGCGTTATTCGTTTGCCTGACGCTTCGCCGCACAGGCGATTTGCGATTCGCCATCGGGTTCCACGCCGCATTCGATTTCGGGGCTATCTTTGTCTACTCCGGGCCCAACGGTGGACGGCTCGCGCCAGATCGCTTGCTGACTGCCACGTTCCACGGCGCAGACTGGCTTACGGGGGGAAAGCTTGGCCCCGAGGCCAGCATGCTCGTGTTTCCTGTGATCGTAGCGATGTTCCTGGCCTTTCACTTTCTGTACCGCGCTATAGCGAAACCCTCCCCGCAACCTTTGCCGCTGCCTACTTTGTGAAGATCACGCCGCGCGAACAAATTCCTGGAAAACGTGCATTGGAACTACCGGCCGAGGAAGGAGCTACAGTGTCAATCGAGAGGCAGGCGCTCCGACGTGCAACATCCAGCGAGGAAAGGAAAAGGAACTCATAAGGATGCCCCGCGAGCCGACCCGCGAATCATACCGATACGCCGCCCCCAAATGCCACCGGCGGTGCTTTCAGTGTTTTCATTGGGCGGCTCCTTTCCGTTCAATGCGTTTTGAGACGAACGCGGTTTATGAAGGACTCCTTCCGGGAAGCTGGCTCACTCCTCAATGTGGCACGTTTCGGTAAGAGCGTGGACGCCGGGACGACCCGCCATGCCACTGCGCCGGAGTAGATACGGAATGTCGAACGAATCATTAAACTACCGACTCCGCTTGAACCTTGAAAATCCAGAAATGGATGAATACCGAAGTCCTATTGGTTTGGTCAGAAGCTTCGACCCTGTGCTCGCGTCCGGCTCTTCGATGAATACTTTTGTATGCAAAGGGTCGTCTGCCGACCGGCTTACGAAGCGGCGCCCGTCTAGCGAGCGAAGAACCGATTCAACCCAGACGTTCTATCCCCTCTAATTCGCTTGCGCTAGCACGCATTCCTTCTCCAGGTTTGAAACTTTAGTCCCCTACATGCGGCCGCCGGACTACCCGATCGCACGGGAACGTATGCTTTTCGCAAGTTTTTCAATTTCTTCGGCTTTCTTAATCATGGCCACGGAAAGCACCTGCACAGAATCGGTTTTTTCCACCTCGGTTTTCAATTCATTTGCCAATTGAAAAAGCCGCTCAACGCTTTTCTTGATGTCCTTCTGATTGGCCTCCAGCAACAATTTGGAGTCGATCTTGGGTTCATCGGTATCTTCGTCCCTCTGCACCGGCTTTGGCGATGGCTGAGCCCCGCCTCCACCTTGCGCATGCATGGAAGAATTCATGGCTGCGATGGGCAGGCCCGAAGCCAGAAGTACGCCAAGAAATTTTCGTCTTGATTCCATCATCCAAAACTCCCTTATGCCTGTTCCTCACTCTGGCCAACGCACGAACCAGTGCACCTCTACGGACCTCTTCCAATGTTATACTCCCCCTCTCATAGAAATCATGCCAAGTTCTTTAAATCCTTGGGTTCCCATTGCCCTTCGACTCGTGGGTATCGTCGTCCTTGCGCTGGTGGTCAACAGGCTGCTCCGCGCGTTAACAAAACTGATCGTCAAGCCAGCCACTTCGCAGACTCGCCAGTCGCAGTTCCGCGAGCAACAAACACGCACTCTTGCGGAGAGGGTTTACAGTACGGGTAGCAAAGCAGTATGGGTCATCGCCATTCTGACAGCCCTGCAGGAATTGCGTTTTGACATCACGGCCGCTGTAACGCTTGCGGGTCTCGCCAGCTTGGCCTTGGGCTTCGGCGCCCAAAACCTAGTTCGTGACGTGATCACCGGGTTTTACATCGTTTTGGAAGACCAATACGTCATGGGCGAGACCGTGCAGATTTCTGAGTACACCGGCCGGGTGGAACATCTCACGCTGCGCCGGACAGTCCTTCGCGATGCCCGCGGAGCGCTGGTGACCATCGCCAACGGCGAGATTCGCACGGTCAGTAATCTGAGCCGTGACTGGTCGCAAGCATTCGTGGATGTTTCTTTGGCTCCCGAAACGTCCGTCGAGAAAACGGTAAGAGCTCTGGAAACCGCGGCCGCGGCATTGCGAGCGGATCCGGCGTGGGCGCAGGCTCTCGTGGACGGCCCTCGGATCCTGGGTGTTCAAGACTTTGACCGAACCGCTTCCACGATTCGGCTGCAGGTCCGAACTGCGCCGACGCGACAAGACGAAGTGGCCCGGGAACTACGGCGCCGCATTCAAGCAGAGCTTCTCAAGCAGGGGATACCCGTTTCGAGCGTCCAGCGCATCGAACTTACCGGCGTTTCTCGTTCCTTGCAGGAAGCCGCGCAACCGGATACTGCGAGGTAGCCGAGGGGGGTTCGCCATGGCCCAAATCTCGTACGATGAAGTGAACCTGATGTTGCGGCTGTACGATTTACGCCGCGAAGCGCGCCTGCGGCAAGCGCGCGCCTGGTTTACTGACAACTTCCATCCCACTTCGCCCGAAGACATGATGGAGAAGTACCCCCAAGGCAGCGAAGAAAATACCTACATCCGCATGGTGATTAGTTACTGGGAAATGGTGGCGAGCATCGTGAATCGCGGCTTGATCAACGACGAACTTTTTTTTGAGAGCAATGGAGAAATCTGGGTGGTGTGGGACCGCATGCGCACGATCGTTCCCACCTGGCGCGCCGCGTTTAAGAATCCCCGTCTGTTCCAAAACATTGAAGAGACCTGCAAACGGCTGGAAGCCTGGAGGGAGAAACGCGCTCCTGGATCGACCGTGGCGATGCGTCAGATGCTGGGCCAGTCAAAATCGAAGACCAAGGTGATTTAGGCTCGGGCACGCAGACGTCGCATGCGGGCATTTGTCGGGGGCCTTGGAGTCGAGGATGCGACGGAGACCGAGACCGCGCGGAACGAATCGGCGGAACCTGGTTCACTCCGAAACAGAAGATAGACCGATCAAAGGGCGGTGCCGACTGTCGTGCCGGCGGCAGCAAAAACCGTGGACATCTCTTCGCGAGCGAACGAGAGAAAGCACTTCACCACAGCAGGATCGAACTGAGTGCCGCTCGACTCGGAAAGCCGGCGCATGGCCTCTTCGTAGGGCAGGCCTTTGCGGTACGGGCGCGAGGAGACCATGGCGTCAAAGGCGTCCGTCACGGAGACAATGCGCGACACGATAGGAATCTCCGTCTCTTTGAGGCCCGCAGGGTAACCTTTTCCGTCGAAAAACTCGTGGTGGTGAAGAATATCAAGCGCGGCGCGCTCAAACCCGGGAAGCATGCGGAGCACCGCCCAGCCGTACTCGGGGTGTTTCTTCATTAATGCATATTCTTCATCGTTGAGGCGCCCCGGCTTGCGAAGAATGGAATCCGGTATGCCCACCTTACCAATGTCGTGGAGAAGTGCCGCGACTTCCAGATTCTCAAGGGCGGCTTGTTCGAGGCCGAGCTCCTGACCGACGCGCATGCCCCATTCCGCCAGACGTGTGCTATGAACTCCGGTGTTGAGATCCTTCAGGTCAAGGAGTTGGTTGAACGCGCAGATCACGGATTTGCGCAGCGCCGAAGCTTGCTCTTCCAGCTGCTTGATTCGGAGGGACTCCGGCGCCACAAGAAGCGGGGAGCTCCCCGTCGGCGCCGGAATTTGACCCTTCAACATCAGCAACTATAAGCAGAGCAACGAACATGAGCTTGGCGTTGAAGTTGGGCTGGAACCGTTCACCCATGCGGAAACGGCTTGATAGACGTTAAGGCGGCCGTGATTCAGATCCGGCATGAGAACTTGCGCGTTCGCCAGAGCATTGGCAACTTGCGATTGGTTAAAGCCCGACTGTTTGGCACTGAGAAGCAGGGCTACGGTACCGGCAACAAGCGGTGAGCTGAAAGAGGTGCCCGATTCGCTACCATAGGTTGCCCCGGGGTAGGTGCTGATGACGTTTTCCCCGGGTGCCGCCACAAACACGTCCGCGGACCCATAGTTGGAGAACGAAGAGCGGGCGTCCCAATCGGTCGTTGAAGCAATGCCCACAACGTCGCCGTTCATGGCGGCGGGATAGACTCGGGCGCTGGTGTTCTCGTTACCGGCTGCCGCCACGAGCACCACGCCAGACTTATTGGCGTGAGAGACTGCCTGTTGCAAACTTGGCGACGAAGAGCTGAGGTCGAAGCTCATGTTTACCACGTTGGCGTGATTCTGGACCGCGTAATAGAGAGCCGCCACGATGTTGGAGAGATAGCCGGTCCCATTCGCGGAGAAAGCCTTGAGCGGGAGGATTTTAGCCGTTGGCGCCACAAGGTGGACTAGCCCGGAAGTCATGGTGCCGTGCCCGAAGGCCACATAGGGCGAGCCGTCGAGAACAGCCGCAGTGGATTGGTCGAGGACGGCAGCCGTAGACTGTTGGACAAAACCCGCTTGCTGGTTCTGACTCTGATTTCCATCGATCGGTGTTCCCGTAACGTCGAGCCACTCGGAGGCACCCGGCTGGTTTCGCGTGAAATCGTACCCTTCGAGAAGGACAGGAGACAAAACCGGGTGATTTGGGTCGACGCCGGTATCGATGAGAGCCACGATGCCCGTACCGCTGATCCCAAAACCGTTTTGCGCGTCCTGCAGGCGGATGATCTGCGCTGCGGGCTGCGCCGCATAGCCGTGCGACACTACGGCTCCGTAGTAATTGACCGGCGCCGTGTCAGACAAGCCCGAGGGGATGCTGGGCAAAGCTGGCAGAGCCATCCCTAGCAGACTGTCCTGCTCCACGCTGACGATTCCAAGCAGCGATTCGGCACGATTGAGCGTGCCGTTAACTAGATTTGCGAGGAGATTTCCGGTGGAAGTCACCAAAAAGGTCTTGCCAATTTGGCCGTCCAAAGCTCCTTGAACCTGACACCCAAGGAGATTGCAAAGATTCAGGACGGAGGACAATCCGCCATTGGTTTGCACGATATACCGGTTCTCGGCAGCTGCGGGCCTGGAAGAAACCAGCATCAGGACGATCATCGCAAAAAAGACTGTGGTGGTCCTGCGTTTCATAGGTCACGACCCTGAAAGGGGCTCCTGGAAGTGAATTCCTCAGCTACCGGTCGGAGGATTGCCTTGCAAGTCTCGCCGGGCACTCCTTCCGTTCCAATAGTACGACTGGGCCTTCATGCCCACCCAGGTTAGCCAGCGGCTGCGGTACTCTCGTACCAAGCCGCACCGCGGGGCTAAATTGAGGGACGCTGAGATCATTTGTCATCCTGCGACAGACGACCGAGCGCATCGCGCAGCGAAATTACAATGGGCTCGCCACGCGGAGTCGAAAAAGTTATTTGCAGGTCGCCGCTGTTTTTAACGTCGCAAGTAAATTCTCCGTGCTGATTGCTCACGGCATGCACCACGTGACCGCGCAGATTGGACAAAGTAATGTTCACATCTTTGCCGGCAATCCCCGGATTGCTCAAATCCAGTAGCTGGCCAGTGACCTGGAGATCGTTGCTGCCGGGCTTGGCTTCAATTTGCAGGTCAATTTGAAACGGATCGGCGCGGTAGAGCATTTGTCTTGAATCCGTGGCCGCCGACCGGGCTCCTTCGACAGCGGGCTGCAGGAGACTGTCGAAGAGGACCGAGATCCGGCTCCTCGATTCCTTTCTGTGGCCCTTCAGACCGGCGGCCACAAAAGCTGCCTTGACGATCCGTAGGGTATCGGCTGGCGGTTGGTAGTTCCGTTCGACAGCTGCCGACTTCCGTACGCGCTGCCAGAGGGAAACGGCCTCCCGGCAGCGCTTACACCCTTCTTTCAGATGGTTCTCCATTGTTTCGCGGTCCCCCGGAGAAACCGCCTGATTCACAAAATCGATCCATTCCTCCGTCGTAAAATGCTTCATCGTGCCCCCCTGCTGTCCTTTCCCTATCCCGGCCCCCCAGTAGCCAGGAACGATTCCAACACTCGTCTATAAGGGCTTCGAAAAGGTCAAAAAATACGTTGGAAACAGGCAGAAAAGAGCTCTAAGTAAGTCCCGTAGAATGAGCCAATTTGCCAACAAGAACGAAGGGCGCCCAGTAAAATGGGTGGGGCCTCGAGTGGCGGAGCTCCCGCATGGCGTGCTGCAAGGACTCCGCCATATCATGGCCTTCAATGTAACGCTTGTAGAAATGGCCCATCAACCGGGCCGTGCTTTCGTCGTGAACGTCCCACAAGGAAAGCAGTAAGGTGGTGGCCCCGGCGCAAAACAGGCCGCGCTGAAGACCCAGCAGCTCGTCGCCCGCGGCCACAAAATTCATGCCGGTAGCGCAACCGCTCAGGGCAACCAGCCGGGCGTTCAACTTCATTTGGTAGAGGTCATACAGATTCAGATATCCGTCGCCCAAGCGAATCCCTGAAAACATCGGGTTATCCTGGCGGTATACCCCATGCGTGGCGATATGTAGCAGCCCGCTCTCC
>DATAIH010000163.1:0-32543 GCA_036262755.1 Candidatus Acidiferrum sp. | reverse complement strand
AAGGGGTAGATTGGAGCAGGAGCTTGGAGCGAGCAATCTAGACCTTTCATTCGCCCGCCACGTCCGGTTAGCTTCCACTGATCACCAGCTTTGATCTTCGTCTTAATGTTCCCGACTTCAATCTACTTCCTTCTGCCGTTTCTAATAGACATGTAGAAGGAGAAACCGATGTCGCGGATGCAAACGAAGGCCCGGCGCTTGTTGTGCCGGGCCGAAGCTGTCATCCCAATGATGTTGTTTGGAGTTCCGCTCGAAACCACAAAGACCAAACTGACGGCGCATGGCTGCGGATGCACAGAAGCCCTTTCCGTTGCTCTGCGTGGGCAATCACGGCTCTCTGTTGAGAAAGAACCCTCCAGCACCGATCGAGAACTCCGCGAGGGATCTGAGATTCTCCTTGTACGTGCGTGTGACCGTGTATTCCTTGCCGCCCTTCACCCGGAGACCATATTCTCCCGTCGGGTATGGTTTGATCTCTTCCACAAACGAAGCGTTCACCAGGACAGAGCGATGAATCTGAATGAATCCGAACGGCTCGAGTTTCTTCGCCACCACGGAAATCGCCTCGCGCAGGAGATAGGAAATCGACTCCTGCTGGAGCAACACGTAGTTGCCCTCGGCGATAACGGCGACCACATCCCCAGGGTTGATAAGAAGGATTTTATGTTTGACCTTAATAGCCATCCGGATAGATGACTGCATAGATGGCCGCCTGGCTACGTTGCGTTCGCCTTGTCCAGATCGGGCGTCAGTGAGCATGATCGCCCGAGTCCGCCGACGTTCCGTCCGACCACTCGGGCACCGGAACGATGAACTCGGTCACTGGCTCCGGGGCACCGTTAAAGTGTGGACTCAGCAGCACCGGGAGGTCCGTGCCAAGCGCGCCTGCACCCCAAGTCTTAGCGTCTTTCACGGGAACGTAAAACATGAGATGGGGAGCACAGTTCCCGCATTTGCTATTAAGGAATCCTTGCTTCGAGAGCATATAGGCCATCGCGCCAGGCTCAAGGGCTGGCAGTTCCCCTTTCTCAATCGCGGCCTTCATACCCTCGTTCATTTCAGCTTTCGATTTTCCAGTCAATGCCAAATGGGTCCTAATCAAAGTGATCGGCAGCACTGTCCTGGCAGCCTGCGGGTTGTAGCAAACCGGACCGCGCCTCCTAGGGTTCCAAAACTCGGGACTGTTGTCGAATTGGTCCATCCACGAGCGTTCCACGTTGCAGACAAAGCCGTTCGTGCCTTTAACCGCAGTTTCATAGCCATCCCTTCCGAGGACCATAACCGTGGCGTCCTTGGCAACGGATGGCGGAGCCGCGGACCGTGCTAGGGCGATCTCGTCATTGCCGTCCATGAGGTACTGATCGAGCGGGACCATACTGGTGGGATACGGATTTTTTGAGTCTGCTGCGCGTCCTGGCCGCGCCGCGCATAGTACGGCAACCAACGCGAAAGTTCTTAATGTGATTGTCCTAACCATTTTTCGGTTCATTGATTTCTCCCTTCGGAGACGGATTCCAATACACCTTCGAGACCTATGTTGATTGAACCCCTTTGCATTGGTTTCCTGACTTCCACTCCCTGTTGGCTGAAACCGCTGTCGCGCTCTTTCTTCATTGAGACATTCCTACATAACCGGTGCAGCCGTTCCATCCGACCATTTGCCAACCGCGATCACGAACTCGGTGATGGGCTCCGGACCGTCCCGAAACTGCGGATTCAGCGTGACCGGCGAATCGGGCAGATCCGCACCCCAGGAGGATTTGTCTGTCAGTGGAAAGTAGAACATCAGATGAGGTACGTAGTGCCCAAGGGCGTCATTAAGGTAGCCTGCCCGCGACATCATGTAACACATCGCGCCCGGCTCCGGTGCTGGAAGCTCTTTATTGTTGAATCCGGCCTTGATGCTGTCGATCATCTGAGCTTTCGACAACCCAGCTAATACCATTTCCGTCCGCTTGAACGTGAGAGGCAGAATGGATCGCGCGGCTGCCGGATTGAAGCATTCCGGCACTCGCACCTTGGGGCTCCAGAACTCCGCGGAATTGAACGGAGACATCCATGATCGTTCCACCATACAAACAAAACCGTTCCTTCCTTCAACGGCGGTCTCATAGCCCCGCCACCCGAGGACCAGGATCTTTGCGTCGCTGGATATAGCTGCCGGGGCAGCGGTTCGCGCCAAGGCGATCTCGGCATTGCGATCCGACATCAGGTATTGCTCGATTGAAGCCATGCTCGGATACGCTGTCGAGCGATCCTCAATCCGATTACTGCGGATACGCGTTAACATCACTCCAACAGCCACGCAGACGATAGCCAAGGCTCCGGCCCAAATCGAGCGGCTCGTCATCATTCTCTTTTCCAATCTCGGCAGGCTGACCTTAGCTGCTTCCGGCTTCTGGAAGCGCTCCCTAAGCGCCGCGTTGATTTCCGAGGAAATGCTTACTTCTCGTGACTCAATTTCCCAGGCCATTAGTTCTCTGGAAAGACTCCGGAAATCGACAACAAGGGTCTGGCACTCCGAACACAGTTCCAAGTGCGACAAGACCTCGTTGGCTTGGTCCGCGGGCAATTCACCGTCGAGATAGGCCATGATTTCTTCCTGTTCGATCAGATGCCTGTTCGTGCTCATTCTGTGCCTCGTCGTCCCGGGTGCGGCTGCCCGGCGCTCGTTCTCGGGGAAGGATTGGTTCTTGCCTCCGACTCTAGGTGATTCTTCAGAGCGAGACGCGATCGAAAAAGCCTTGAACGGACCGTGTTTACGGGAATCCGCAACAGCTCTCCAATTTCGGAATAACTCAGCTGTTCATATTCGCGCAACATCAAGATTTCTCGGTCCGGCGCGTCCAGCTTTTCCATGGCTTGCCGGACCCACAGGACGCGTTCGGATGTTCCGTCAGTCTTAGGCTCCGGAGCGGGCTGTCCTGATGTTCTGCTTGTCAAGAACTTGCGCCGTTCCGCAGCCAGCAGCTTCAACGCAATGCCACACAGATACGTTCCTACCAAGGCTCGCGGCTCATAACGAGAGGCAGAGCGGATCACCGCGAGGAAAGTTTCCTGGGTGAGTTCCTCCGCCCGCTCGGCGTTGTTCAGTCGGCGCCGGAAGAATCCGTACAGTGTCTTGCGATAGCGGGCAAACAGCTCCTCGAAGGCTGTGCGTGATCCACCTTGGAATTCCAGCATCAAGGCTTCGTCGCTAGTCATAGTCGGTGTGCCAGCTCAACCCGCAATCCTTCCCCGATCCTTTTTCACATCACTCATACTTCTTTAATGTCATAAGAAAGCCAAAAGTTCCCGTTCCGTTGCATTTATTTCTGCGTTTTGTGAACCCGTGTGGTCAAAAACGATCTCAGCCAGTATCACCTTTTCTCCGTCTAAAAGCCGCAGAGGGCCCCTGATCTGGCCTCTCAGCGCAGAACGGCCAAACGAACCATGCTACCGGCCCGAAAGGGCCAGCGCGACTTGTGGTGCCAACGCGACTTGTCGTTGACACGAGGGGGGGCAGTAGGGCTAGGCTTTCCTGCGAACGGAACCTCAACGCGGAAATTACGGTTTGAATGTTTTGTCGTCGAATGTGCATCCAGGCGAACAAAGGGGGTGCAAATGTCCACGTTCGCGAAACTTCTTATACTCGTTAGTCTCCTCGCTTTCTCCACGGGCCTGGCGTTAGCACAAGGCGGTGCTACCGGTGCGATCACAGGAACCGTTCAGGACCCCTCCGGAGGGCTGATTGCCACCGCCAGGGTCGAAATTGTGAGCGAAGCGACAGGCCAAGTCGTCCGGGATCTGACAACGGACTCTTCGGGCTCTTTCACCGCCACTCTTCTCCCGGTGGGTTCTTACTCCGTCAGGGTGAGTGCAGTCGGCTTTGCCACGACGAGGTTTACGAGCGTCCTGGTGCGTGTGACGGAAACCACCCAGATGACGGCCGCGCTGAAAGTAACCCAAGCGACCGAGACAGTGACCGTTTCGGCGGAAGTCGCCACGATCAATACGGCGAATGCGGCAACGGGGGAAGCCCTCGGTGCTGCGACGGTCTCCACTCTGCCTCTCCCGACTCAAAATTTTCAGCAGTTGCTCGCGCTTTCGACCGGTGCGTCTTCAGATATCAACAATGGTGGCGACTTGGGCCGCGGCACCGCGAGGATCATGGTGAATGGCCAGCGAGAGACCAACAATAATTACTTGATCGAAGGGATCTCTTCCGCCGATTTCGCCAGTGGAGAGTTGACCTTTACCCCCATTCCGAATGCCAACGCCATTGAGGAATTCAAGGTCTCCACCAGCCTCTACGACGCCACGCAAGGCCGCAATGGTGGCGGCAACATCGATGCCGTCTTGAAAAGCGGGACAAACAAGTACCATGCCGATGCCTGGGAGTTTTTTCGCAACACGGACCTCGACGCGAATGACTTCTTCCTGAATGGCGCCGGCACTGGCGTCCGCCAACCCAGGCCCCGAATACAGCAAAACATTTTCGGGGCGGACGGCGGCGGCCCGGTTGGCCGGAACACGCAGTTTGGCTACCTCTACCTGAATTATCAGGGCTCGCGCCAGCGCGCAGGCGGCTCGCCTGGGACGCTCACCAACGCCACGATTCCTTACGTGCCACTGGCTGATCGCCAGTCCATGACGCAACTGGAGGCAGACTGCGGCGTTTCAAGCGTCGACCCGGCGGCCTTCAAAATATTGCAGGCCAAAAGTAGCCAGTTCGGCGGCGGCGCGGGGGGCTATCTCTACCCGTTGCCTACCAACGTGCCCGCAACCACAGCCTGCTTGACTCCGGTTTCCTTTATCGTGAATAGCGTCGGAAAATTCACAGAGAATCAGTTCCTGGTCAACTGGGACCGCCATTTCCGCGGCGATAAGGATAGCCTGGTGTGGCGCTTCTTCTGGTCCGACTCTGAGAGGTTCCAGCCTTTCGGCGCTGATTCCTTCCAGGTTCAAACCGGCGGCCCGGCGGCCGAAAACAATCTGAATTTCCCGCTCACGATTCCGCTGCGCGGGCGTTTCGGCAGCATCACCGAGACCCACATCTTCAACAATCGTCTGGCGAACGAATTCCGCTTCGGCGTCAACATTATCCGTGACGACCTGCTGGGCCAAAACCCGGTTACCGCCGCGCAAGTGGGCATTGTCCAGCCCGGCGGCAGTTCGGGAATCGACCGCTTCCAGTTTGGGAGTTTTGCGCTTGGCCCGTTTCCTGGCAGCGGTCAATTCGAGCTCTCGGATTCCTTCATCGTGGAAGACACGATGAGTTGGACACGCGGGCCGCACACTTTCCGCTTCGGCGGCGAGTTGGACCACACCAGCCTTCGCCGAATCCTGAACGTTATCGGCAATCCCCTGGTCTTCTTCACACCCCCCTCCAATCCCGCCCTCACAGACTTTCAGAACTTCCTAGTGGGCTCCCCTACCTTTGCTTTGGGCAGTGGCGGCGCAGCCAACCATGACTACCGCCTCCCCGCTTATGCCTTGTTCGCCCAGGACGACTACAAAGCCACCGCCCGCTTGACGGTGAATCTCGGCTTCCGCCTTGAGTTAGTCGGCGCGCCCTATGACAAGCTCTGCCAGATCGCCAATGTAGATACATCGGCGGCGTCAACCGGGCAGCCTTTCGTGTATGGCTCCTGCGTCAGCAGGTTCAAGATTCCCGGTTTCACCGGTAACCTTGACCGTACGGTCCTGCGTAACAATTATGCTACTGTCCCGGAGCCGCGCATCGGCTTCGCTTACGACCTCTTCGGCAATCACAGGACAGTGGTCCGCGGCGGCTACGGCATTTACGCCAATCGTGAGGACATAGGCGCCGTAGACAACCTGTCCTTTAACCCTCCCTTTTTAGTTGTCAGCGTTCCCGCGGGGCCGCCGCCGGGAAGTTTGTCCTGCCTTTTCTTTTTGAACCAGAATTGCAGCGGCGCGGCGTTAATCCCCGGCCCTGGCCAAGTGAGCCAAGCATTTGTGCCCGTTCCTTCCTTCTTTCAGGGCTTCCCGGCAAGTTGCACGCTGGCGAATGGGGCCGCGTCGACGGACCCAACCGAATGCTCCCCCAACTTCTCGGGCAACGTCGCCTCATTCGGTGCTCTGGCGGTGCCGCTCCACTGGATCTCGGCAACGACCCAGCAGTGGAACCTGTCCATTGAGCGGGACCTGGGAAAAAACTGGTTCGTCTCGGTAGGCTACGTGGGGACCAAGGGCACGCATCTGCGGGTAACCTACGATCCCGACCAGGCCAACCTGGCCAGTCCTCAGAATCCTATTAAGGTGACTGCGCAGGGCGGACAGACATTCACGATTACGCAAAATACGACCACCAACGCCCCGGCAAGGGCGCCTTTCCAACCCCTTGCACCTGGCGGGTTCGAGGCTTTTTCCCCTATTGCCAACTCCATCTACCATTCCATGCAGCTCACTGTCGCGCATCACTTCGCCGGGGGCCTGTATCTCCAGAGCGCCTACACCTTTTCCAGATCGATCGACGACGACTCAACGGTCAGCGTTGCGTTTGTCAGTTTTTTCAACGATCAGAACAATCCGCGCGGCTCCCGCGGCCTCTCGGATTTCGATCATCGGCATCGCTCCATCACTAGCTTTGTATATGACCTGCCTTTCTACAAAAACACTGGCGGAATCAAGGGGCGAGCGCTGAGTGGCTGGCAGACCAGCGGCGTGCTCACGGTGCAATCGGGTGCGCCTTTCTCGGTTCTGGATTCTTCCGGAGGAAGCGCCCTTGCCCTGGACGGCGGCACATCATTCACGCCAGGTTTCGCCCCTGGATTCAGTTGCCGCAACGCGGTCACCTCTGGAAGCGATAAATCGCGGCTAAATCACTTTGTGAACTCCGCTGCCTTCGTGCCGGCGCCGATAGTTGGGCCGGATGGGTCGACGGGTTTTGGGGACGTTCCCCGCAATTGTTTCATTGGACCCCATCAGGCGAACATGGACTTGTCGGTTGGCAAAACCATGCGCATCGGCGAACATCAGAGCGTGCTGTTCAGGACCGATTTTCTCAACGTGGCCAACCATCCTTCGTTCGCCAATCCACCGGCCACGGACATCGAAAACGCAAGTTCGCTGGCAAAGATCAACTCGACGGTTGGCAATCCGCGGTTCATTCAGTTCTCTTTGAAGTATTCGTTCTGAGGCACGCCACCGGGGCGGACGCCCGCGCAGCTTCCCGGGCGACGCCGAAGCGTGCACGTTCACGGATGGAGGCTACAATTCGTTGTGCTTCTCAGCGCCCCAGCCCTACTCGTACGCGGGCTCTACCAGCGCCAGAGTGGCTCGACCTGTATCGCCGACGCGGCTGCCACACGCTACGACATCTCAAGCCCATTATCATCCTTCGTTGTGGCGCCCCGGGCGCCATGAGCTACTCGTATCGCAGCGCGACCACCGGGTCCACGCGCGACGCGCGCCGCGCCGGAACGTAGCACGCGAGCAGCGCTATGACGCCCAATAGACATGAGAAAAGGGCGAACGTTGCCGGGTCGAACCAACGCGCGCCATAAAGAACGTCCACACTCCCAGGAAAATAGAGCAGGGCCCTCATGAAGCCGGAGAGGCTCAGCGCCCCGACGAGGCCAAGCGCGCCGCCGAAAAGGACCGGGCGCATCCCCTGCGTGAGCATCAGGCCGAGCACCTGGGAGCGGCTGGCGCCAAGCGCCATGTGGATGCCAACTTCTTTTTCCCGCTGGCTGACGAGAAATGCAGTCACACCGTAAACACCAATGGATGCGAGCAGCATGGCAAGGGCTGCGAGACAGAGGGCCGCCATGGCGAAGGTGCGAGCCATGAGGAGCTGTGCACGCACGGCATCATCTTCCAGGCTGAGAAGCAAGAATCCCGGCCGTTGGCGGCCGTCGAGCTGCTCAAGCAGCGTCGCAACCGATTGCCTGGCCTCTCGTGGGTCGCCGGGTATGCGCAGCAGCGCATCATAATCATTCAAGTTCTTCGAGCTGGTCGGCAAGTAGATAATCGCCGGGTCGAGCCGCGAGACATTGGCGCTGCGGACGTCGCCGGCGACGCCAACCACCTCGAATACCAACCAGTTGCGCTCTCTCCCGAAGCCGGTCTGCAGCTTGATCTTCTTGCCCAGTGGATCCTCTCCCGGCCACACACCGCGAGCCAACGCGTTGCTGACAATGGCAACAGCCGCGCCAGATTGCGATTCTGCCTGGGTGAACTCGCGCCCGCGGAGGATGGGAATGCCCAGAGTTTTGAAGAACGCAGAAGAAACGTGGCGTGCCAAAGTCTCAGAGAGTCCCTTAGGGTCTACCTTCGTTGAATCGCCAGGCTCAAACTGGGTGGACCAGGTACCGTTGAGCGGGACAAAATCCGTCCATGCAACGTTTTGAATTTCTTGCAGCGCCTGCAGCCGGGCGATTTCATTCTGGCGCAACGCGATACCCTTGGCCCGATCCGTGTCGGCCAGCAGGCCTAGTGGGAATACGGTGCGGACTTCGAAGCCTGGATCAGAAGTTTGCGCGCGAATCATGCCTCGCGCCAGGAGGCCCGCAACGATCAAGAAAAGCGTGGAAAGGGCCATTTGGCCGCCGACTAACAGGCCGCGCATGCGCGAGCGATCCAACCGCTGACCGAACGCCGTCCCCGCGTCTTTGAGCGCCGTCGTCAGATTGGGCCTGGAGCCCTGGAGGGCGGGTGACATTCCAAAGAATACCCCGGTTGAGAGCGACAGCAGCAACGTGTACGTTAAAACCCGCATGTCTGGCTTGATTTGCGTGACAAATGCGGAGTATGGGCCGGCGAATTGGCCGGCAACAAGCCAAAGCGCGCGAGTGTCCCAAAGGGAAAGAAACACGCCTGCGGCCCCGCCTGCGAGGGCCAGGAGGGTGCTCTCAGTGAGCAACTGCCGCACCAAACGTTGCCGGCCCGCACCGAGTGCCAGGCGAACCGCGATTTCGCGCTGCCGGCCGCTGGCCTTTGCCATCTGCATGTTTGCGAGGTTAGCGCACGCAATCATCAGCACCATGCCCACAATGACCATGAGGAGCGTGACTACGGCCTTGAAGCGAAAATCTTCGGTGTTTCCAAACAAGGTCGCGCGCTGCACGGTCAGAGAAGTGGTTTCATTGTCCGGGTTGGGATGATCCTGCGCGAAGTTATGTTCCAGCACAGAGAGCTGAGCGCCGGCTTCCTTCATTTCGATCGCGGGCTCCAGATGGCCGAGCAACTGGAATTCGTAGTCGAGCGGCTGATTCAGCCAGTCCTGCCCAGGGAGCACTTGCGCTTGCATGGTGATCGGCGCCCAGAAATCCGGGATCACCGGCGGGTTTCCGGTTCCCACGAAGTCGCTGGACGCAACGCCCACGACGGTGAACGCTGTGCCATTGAGTTTCAAAACCCTTCCGACAATCCCGGCGTCACCGCCGAGGCGAGCCCGCCAGTAGGAATAGCTGAGCACGACTACGGGACCGACTCCCGGAGCGCGGCCCTCCTCGGGCAGAAGCAAGCGCCCCACGGCTGGTGTCACTCCGAGTTCCCCAAAATAGTTTGCGGACACTAGCTCTGTTGTGGCGCTTTCCGGTGCGCCCATTTGAGTTTTGGCCGAGAAAGGGGTTGAAGCGTTGACTGGCAAGGACGCCGCGACGCGGAACGGAAAGCTCACGGCTACTAGATTGGACAGCGCACGGTTCCGCGCGGCGAACGACTGAAACTCCGCGAAAGAGAATGCATACTGGCCTTCGCCAAGACTGTTGCTGGCAAACCAGCGTTCGAGGCGGACAAACCGTGCGGAGTTGCGGACGGGCACGGGCTTGAGAGCGACCGCATTGAAGACGCTGAATAATGTCGTGTTCAGACCGATGCCGAGGGCCAGAGTGAGGACGGCGACGACGGTGAAGCCGGGATTCTTGTGGAGCACGCGGAAGCCGAGCCGGATATCTTGGAATGTCGTCTCAATGAGGCGAACGCGGCGCATGTCGCGGGACTTTTCTTTGGTTTGTTCGACGCCCCCAAACTTCATCAGTGCATCACGACGGGCAGCTTCTGGCGTCATGCCCGCGCGAAGATTGTCTTCGATGTGCAACCCCAGATGGCTCTCCAACTCCGCTGCGAACTCGGCATCGTCCTGCCGTCTGCGAAAAAGGCCAGCGAACCGCCGAAACCACGCGCGCATTGATCTCTTGAGACTCATTCGGCCTGCTCCGTTCTACTCGAAACTTCCCGAACGCTAAAACGTCGCTAAAGGTCGCTCACATGGTTGGCTCCGCCGCGGACAAGAATTTCGCGAGAATCGATAGCGCCTGCTGCCAATCCCGCGCCTCGCGTTCCAACTGCTTCCGGCCCGCGCGTGTCAGTTTGTAGTATTTCGGTTTGCGATTGTTGTCAGACACGCCCCACTCGGATTCAATCGAGCCTTCCTGCTCCAACTTCAGCAAAGCCGGGTACACGGTCCCATAGTTGAGCGACAGCACACCACCGCTGATCTGCTCGATGCGCCGCGCGATGCCGTACCCGTGGATCGGCCCGAGCGTCTCCAGCGTCTTCAGAATCATAAGAGCCAGCGTGCCCTGCCAAACATCCGCCTTGTCACCCATACTCGTCCTATGGGAAAGCAATGCAAGTATCCGCGTGTCCTATGGGATGTCAATAGGAAACTGGCGGGAATGACCTTAAATGTGTGCAGATTCGTCGGCAAAAGAACCTCTCGATTGTCAAGGTATGGGGATGCTCAAGGAGCGAACAGCGACCGGGACTTCCAACCCGTACTTGGCATCGCGATCGAAGAGCAGAAACCTGGAAGTGGAATCAAAGGGAAAGGCTTCCCGCAATTGTTGGACGATCCACAGGCTCGCGGGGTGTTTGGTGATGTTGACGTGCAGAATGCGTCGGCCATCGTGGCTGATCACGAAGAAGCAATAGAGTGCGCCGAACGTGACTATGTCATTGATTCCAAAGCCGGCCAGAGTTTTGGCGAGCGTCGAGATTCGTTCAACGGTTTTCCGCACTAGGCTGCGCAATATCAGACTTCATCCCAAGCGCTCTCAAGTATCCCTCATTCATACGGCACTTTTTCAGGCGAAGATTGTCTAAGAGCTCGGCAAAAGCACGATTGATCGTTTCCTGTTCAGGACGGACCTTCAGCCGGTCTTGCACGTGCGCGATCTCGCGCGGAAGCTTTGCAAACTCGACGATTTTGTACCAATCGGCAGGCGCAATAATGCTAACGACCGCCGATGGCTTTTCCATCTTCTTGTACGGCCAGAAGGCCCAGCCGATGTCGTTTTTTTCTAGCGCCTTGACGAATTGCGCGATCCAGTCGTCGGTATTCTCCCCGGACTCGCCCATCCAGATCGGCACATCATAACGCTGACGGAAATCGATGTATTCCTTAAGAACGCTCTCATCCGGAGCAGTCCAGTATTTGTGGAACGTATATGCGACATTCGGATCGAAGGGTTTGTCGAAGATTGAAAAGTTGCTGTCCCACTGCGCGCCGCCGAGAAATAGCACATGGTGAATATCAACTTTTCGTATCTCGCCCGATAACCTCTTGTAGAGGGGTTCAAGGAAGGGGTTTAGAGCTTTCAGGCTGGGATACGTTGGGATCGGCTCATTCAGCAGATCATAACCGAGCACCGTTGGCTCATCGCGGTAGCGAGCGGCTAGCCGACGCCAGATGGCGATCAGGTGCTCTTGTGCTTGTGGACTCTGGTACAGCCAAGGATATCCGTTGCTGTCATCGATGTTCGTGCCCGTCTGTCCGCCAGGCGCGGCGTGCATATCGAGAACCACGTAAAGACTTTCGGCACGGCACCAGACGATCAGCTGATCCAGCAGCTTGAAACCGTCGGCGTCGTCGCTTTCAAAGAGGCTGTAGTGCAAAGGAACACGAACGGCGTTGAAGCCAGCCTTATGCAACAGGGCGATGTCGTCTCGCGAGAGGAAGTTCTCGCGGTACTTCTGCCAGAATGCGGCTGATGCGTCTGGTCCAAGGAGCTCCAAGAGCAAAGCCCGAATCTCTGTGGGAGATTGCGGGCCGCCCTGAAACAGCCACATGTAACCCTCCGGCACGAGCCAATTCCCCAGGTTGATCGCGTGAACGGCAAGCGGTTTGCCTGCGGCGTCGACGATCTGTTTGTGTGCGGTATGTGCGAACTGGGCGCTGCCCCGGGGGATCAGCACCAAGAGAAGAAGGGTCGACTGCAGAAACCTAGGCTTGAGCATAATGCTACTCCCAGAAAGCTATTAACACATGACTATCTTGCTTTGCGTCAGCGTGTCCCTCGCCAAAGATCTCATCCGCGCTAAGAATAGTTTGATTTCGTTATTTCCTATCGGAACGTTTGGATACGAGGCGCGAATTGATCAGCATCCAGTACCAATGGAAACCGGCGACGTGCCCCGGACCACGGTTTAGGGTGTGACAACAAAGAGTGCCTGCTTCCACCCGCACAAGCAGCGGCGAACGATGGTTGCGCAACAGAGTCGCTACGGCGAATCATAATTCAACCCGTCCGATAACTTCGGTAGCCTTCGCCTGGTAGTCTCCGTGAAAGTCGTTGAGATATCCGACGGGAGATCGGACAACGCGAACTCCGTCTTCCGTGATGTCGAGGGGCTTGTGCCGGTGCCCGGAGATCACCGTGACTGCACGCACGGTGGCGCATCGGCCTAGAACTTCACCCACACGTGTGCATCCTTCGTACGCATCGAAGAAATCCGGCACTTGTTTACGTTCTATGCAACTCAGGAACGGACTGGTATGCAGAGCGACTGCTACTTTTGCAATCTCTGCGGGAATCTGTTCGAGGTCTCGCTGCAGCGATGCAACCATCAGAGAGCAGATCTGGGGATCGCTGAGTCGTAATTTTCTGATGCGCCAATTACTCGAATTCGGTTCCCGAAGCCAGGCGGCATAGCGCGAATCGTTCCAGATGTACGACCGAAACGCGCCTCGCTGATACTCCCGGGTACTAATGACGCCTTCCAGTCGTTCGTCACGAAAGGAATAGTCGTACCAGCCCAAAGATCCGGCGAACCAGACATCACCGACTAAAACCGGATGCTGCGGAAGGTAGTGAAAGCCGTGGCGGCCAGCGGAGGCAGGCAGCGCGACATCGTACTTCCAGGCGCTGTCCTGAGCCCTTTTGAGTGCATGTTTGGATTCGATCCAAATGTCGTGATTTCCAGGGACTACAAACTTCATAATCCCGAGGCGCCGGAATGCCTCGAGGGCAACGTCCCAACCGGAGAGCGTGTTGGCAATGTCCCCCGCCAAGACGAGAGCGTCTGGGGAAAGCCGTTCTATTTCTTCCACCAGATAAGGCAGGAGCTCACGATTATGAGCCGTGATGTCGATGTGCAGATCTGAGGTGAAGGCAATTCTCATCAAACTGTATTGTGCACTCCTGTTCCTCGCCAACCAGGTTTACTTCTCGGCAGAGACGCGCTATGGTCAGCGCGTTACTGGGTGACGCTACCGGACGATTACCATTACAACTGGAAAAACAAGGAGGGCCAAATACTAAGTCGTTTAGGGTTAATTAAAAGCGGAGGCTCCCGTCGGCTCCACCCGAAGCCGATGCCGTTGCGCGATAAATTACAGCGCAACTTCGCGCTCTTCCGCGACTCGGCTCACCTAATAATGTTCTAAGGCCAATCAAAGGCGATTCCGTCGACGGCGTCTCACATATGAACATCAACCGGTTCATTGACTTCCTCTCTCACGACCTGCGGTACGCCCTGCGCACCATGCGCAAGCAACCAGGCTTTGTTGTGACGACGGTGCTTACTCTCGCCTTCGCCATTGGAGCCAACACAGCAATTTTCACGGTGGTGCGCACTGTCCTGCTGCGACCGCTCAGATATACAAATCCTGAGCGTCTGGTCCAGATCAGCGGCGGCGCCACGCCAATCCGGTACGACACAATCAGAGATGGCGCGCGCTCATATGTTGGCATTGGCGCCTACCTCGATCAGGTGGAAGATATCGCAATCACCGGTGGGGCTACCCCGGAATCACTGGAGCAGGGGCGCATGTCGGCGAATTCTCTGAGCATTCTCGGCGTCGACCCGCTGCTCGGCCGCGGATTCCGAACCGAGGAAGATAGCCCCAGCGCGCCGAAGGTTGCGCTCATCAGCGCCAGTCTATGGCAGCGTCGTTTCTCCGGCGATCCGCAGATTCTTGGACGTGCTATCACCATCGCCGGAATGCCACATATCATCGTTGGCGTTATGTCAGCCGATTTTCAGTTTCCGTATTCCGGAATTGACCTGTGGGTGCCTCGGCCCGCCGAGAACGTTACCCCGTTCAGTCCGATGCTGGTTTTATTCGGACGACTCGCACCCGGTACGACGCTGCACCAGGCAAGTGCAGAGCTCTCGGTGCTGAACCAGCAGTATGCGACGGCTCACCCAGGCATGCTCGACACCAAACAGGGGAAACCTGCGCAAGTGCTTCCGATGAAGCAGGAACTGGTTGCGAACGTGCGCACGATGCTTTGGGTATTGTTCGGTGCCGTAAGTTTTGTACTGCTCATCGCGTGTGCAAACGTCGCTGGCCTCTTGCTGGCACGATCCGCCTCACGCCAAAACGAGTTCGCGGTACGAGCGGCACTGGGTGCCGCAAGGGGGAGGCTGATTACACAATTACTGGTGGAGAGCCTGTTTCTTGGGTTGGCCGGTGGGGCTTTGGGGATTGCGCTCGCGCGCTGGGCTCTAGCTGGCGTTACAAGGATGACGGCACTCGATATGCCACGCACGGCGGAAATTCATCTGGATGAAGGAGTCCTCCTTTTCACGTTTGCGCTCTCTGCGCTCACCGGTGTGGTCTTCGGTCTCCTCCCATCCCTCGGCGCTTCGCGTGTAGACTTGACCACGGCACTCAAATCTGGCCTTGGCCAGGGCGCGGGCAGGAGAATCGCCCGATGGTTCAGTCCGCGTGAACTTCTCGTGTCCGGACAGGTGGCGCTGTCTATCGTTCTGCTGATTGGCGCAGCGTTGTTGATCGAGAGCCTGGCGCGTTTGAACCGCGTCGAACCAGGATTTCAGGCGTCCAACCTGCTCACCATGCGAATCTCGCTCCCGCAGACGCGCTATGACACTGCTCAGAAGGTCGGCGCTTTCCGCGAACAACTGGTACAACGTGTGGAAGCCTTGCCGGGCGTGCCCAGTGCCGCAACCGTCTTCACCGTTCCGATGACCGGCTTTGCCATGCAACCTCTGCAGCCGGCGGACGAGGCGTCGCTGCCTCTGAATAAGCGGCCGCTGGGAGTAGTCGAGTTCATAACCGCCGATTACTTCCACACGATGGGAATTCCCCTGCTTGCCGGACGCGAGTTCACGGCGAAGGACCGCGCGGGCTCTCCCGAAGTCTCAATCGTCAGCGAGGGCCTTGCGCGCAGGCTGTGGCCGGACTATCCCAAAAGGAACCCAATCGGATTACGCCTGCTGATTGGCGTGAAGACGACTCCAGTCGAAATCGTCGGCATCGTGGGCGACATTCGACAGAGTCTCGACGACGAGTACAGGCCGGGCTTCTATCGACCTGCTCTGCAAAGCGGTCCGCCATCGTTCATGTTCGTGGTGAAGACGACGGGCGATCCGCTCCTTTACGCCAATTCGGTCAGGCGTGAAGTGTTGGCGGTCGATCCCGACCAGCCGGTCTCGTCGGTGAAAACGATGACCTCCATTATGGAAGAGCAGGAAGGACAGCGACGGCTCGTGCTTTTGTTGCTGGAAGTGTTTGCCGGCGCGGCACTGCTGCTGACAGCTATCGGCATTTATGGAATGCTCGCATACTGGGTGGTGCAGCGTACGCGTGAGTTGGCCATCCGACGCGCGTTAGGTGCGCCAACGAAGAATCTGCTTTCTCTCGTGATCGGCAAAGGTATGGCACTCACAGCCACCGGCATAATCGTCGGCACAATCGGCGCAATCGGACTTACGCGAGTCTTACAAAAGCCGCTGTTTCAGATTAGCCCGACCGATCCACTCACCTACGGCATCGTCGCCGCTCTCGTATCCGCACTAACGCTCGTCACGTGTTATCTCCCCGCCCGCAGAGCCACACGGATTGAGCCCATGAAGGCGCTTCGCTTCGATTGAGCAGTTCGCGGGTGGTGCATCCTTTCTTGCTCTTTTCAATCTGTCAGGACGGGTGTTCGATTCCTAATGCCTGAAGCGCCTGATTAACTGCCATTAGGGCTAAACCTCGGGGATAGCCGACCGCGCAACATTCACTTGACTTCTAGAGTCGTGCCGCCGTGCAATATGTTGCGACGCCATATATGGACAGCACACTTTTACAGACGGAATGGAAGAGAGGGAGCGCCGAGATGTTGATTCTCTCGCTCATTGAGGCGCGACCTCGTCACGGCTATGAAATCAGCAAGCTCATTGAGCAACGCTCTGGCGGAGCGGTTCGCTTCCATGTGGCTTCGCTCTACCCACTCCTGTACCGCCTCGAACGGCGCGGCTGGATACAGGGGCGCTGGGTCGAAAAAAGCGGCCAGCGTCGCCGCCGGTATTATCGGCTCACGCGGGACGGCCGCAGAGTTCTCGCTGTGCAGCTTCGCGGCTGGCGCGAATTTGTGGCCGGCATCAATCGCATCACGGAGGTGGAAAATGCCTGAATGGAAATCGGAACTTCTTCGCAGGCTCGCTTCGCTGAATCTGGCTCCGGCGCGCGAAGTAGAAATCGCCGACGAACTCGCCCAACACCTTGAAGATCGCTATCAGGAGCTTCTCTCACGCGGTGAGACTCCCGAGTCCGCGGAGCGCGCCGCCCTGGACGAACTTCGCGGCGAGGACCTGCTCGCGCGCAGTCTCAGGCCTGTCGAAAGAAGCTTGTCTCGTGAGCCCATCGCGCCGGGAAGGGCCACCGGCAATTTCTTCTCGGAGGTCCTACAGGACATTCGTTACGCATTTCGCATCCTCCGCAAAACGCCAGTCCTCACAGCGATTGCGCTGCTCTCCCTCGCGTTGGGTGTTGGCGCCAACACGGCGATATTCAGTTTGATCGATGCGGTGATGCTGCGCATGCTGCCGGTGCAGAATCCCGAGCAGTTGGCGCTCATTAAATTCCGTTCTCCCGCGTCCGCGCATTTGCGGCAAAGCGCCACGAATCCTATCTGGGAGCAGGTGCGCGACCATCAGGATGCGTTTTCTCGCGTGTTTGCTTGGTCGCCGGAGACTTTCGATCTGGCGGACGGCGGCGAAGTAAACAACATTCATGGCATTTTTGCCAGCGGCAGCTACTTTACGACGCTGGGTGTGCGCCCGGCGGCGGGGAGATTAGTGGCGGCGTCGGATGATGTGCGCAACTGCGCCGGCGTAGCGGTGCTGAGCTACGGATACTGGCAAGAGCGCTACGCGGGAGCGCCAAGCGCGATCGGCAGCACCATCCGACTGAACGGCCACAGCTTTCCGATCGTCGGAGTGGCGGAGGGCGGCTTCTTTGGCACGGAGATAGGCGTGCCGCTCGACGTAGCGCTACCGATCTGCACGGAAGGAATCCTGGACGGAAAGAATTCGATGCTCGACGACCGGTCCTCGTGGTGGCTTGAGATGATGGGCCGTCTCAAGACGGGAATGACCGTAGAGCAGGCCGATGGGCGAATGAAAGTGATTTCGCCACAGCTTTTTGGCGCGGTGGTTCCGCAGGATTGGCCGGCAAAATATCAGGACGTGTTCCGGAAATACACATTTGCGATTCTCCCGGGAGAAACGGGCACGGGTGGAATATACGGCTTGCGCGAACAGTACACGCAGCCGCTGGAGATTCTAATGTTCGTGGTCGGGCTGGTGCTGCTGATTGCGTGCGCGAACATAGCAAGCCTGCTGCTGGCGCGGTCGGCGGCGCGACAGAAGGAGATTGCCGTGCGGCTGTCGTTGGGCGCATCGCGTGGGCGGCTGATTCGGCAGGTGCTGACGGAAAGCGTGGTGCTTTCCGGTGCAGGCGCGATTTTGGGGATTCTGGTCGCGCGATGGGGCAGCTCGCTGATGGTGCGGTTTGTCTCGACGCAGCAGAGCCAGGTGTTCTTGGATCTGCAGATGGACGGGCGGGTTCTGGGATTCACGATTGGCATTGCGGTACTGTGCGGGTTGCTGTTCGGGATTTTGCCGGCGCTGCGCGGGACACGCATGGATGCCATGTCGGCGATGAAGGAAGGCCAAGCGCAAGCCGCTGGAGGGCGGTCGCATTCGTCCGCGGTGAGATGGATTGTCGGCGCGCAAGTGGCGCTGTCGCTGGTTCTGCTGATTGGTACCGGGCTCTTCATTAGCACGTTCGCAAATTTGATGACGCTCGATGCGGGTTTCGATCCCAACAATGTGCTGATGGTCGAAACCAACATTCACAATGCTCGGATTCCTGATACCGCGCGTGCCTCGCTTTACGGGCAGATGCTGGCCAAATTGCAGGCGATTCCGGGAGTGGTTTCAGCGAGCCAGTGCTGGATGACGCCACTCTCGGGCCATCAGTGGGACAACAGCGTGACGGTCCCTGGGCATCCGCTTCCGGCTCGCGTTGAGCCGGATACTTTCTTAAACTGGGTGACGCCGGGATATTTTGAGACTATGCGAACGCCACTGCTGGAAGGACGCACATTTGACGCGCGCGATACGGCAACTTCGACGCCGGTCGTCATCGTCAATCAATTGCTGGCGCGGCACTACTTCGGGAGCCAAAGCCCCATCGGTGAGCATTTGCTGGCCGGCAGCGGAGGGACGCTCACGCTCAGGATGCTCAGGCAGCCGATGGAAATCATCGGCGTGGTGCAAAACTCGAAATACAGTTCTCTGGGTGAGGATTTCATGCCCGAAGCGTATTTCCCTCTATTGCAGATTCAGCAAAACGTAGCCGAAAACACCGCCTTTGAAATCCGCACGGCGATAACTCCGGGCGCGCTCATTCCTGCCGTGCGCGACGCGATGGGCAGCGTCAACAAACTTGCATCGTTGCAATTCACTACACTGAAACAGGAAGCGGGTGACACGGTGGCGCAAGAACATCTGCTCGCCGTCCTCTCCGGGTTTTTCGGAGGACTGGCGTTGCTCCTGACCGCGATTGGGCTCTACGGCGTGATGGCTTACGTGGTGACGCTGCGGACGCACGAAATTGGCATACGACTGGCGCTAGGCGCGCAGCGAAGCTCTATTCTGCGTCTCGTCATGCGCGACGCAGCCATCGTTCTCGTCGTCGGCAACGCCGCAGGAGTGCTCGGGTCGATTTGGATCACGCGGCTGGTGAAGGGGCTACTATTTGGGCTGACGCCGAATGATCCCGTGACGATGGGGCTGGCCATTGCCGCCATGGCGATGGTTGCGTTCGCGGCGACGTACATTCCTGCGCAGCGCGCGATGCGCGTCGATCCCATCGTCGCTTTGAGATATGAGTGAGCACGCTGAAGGTGACGGTAGGGACGGTGAAGAAGTCCATCGCGGCGATGGCTTCCTTGTGGTTACGAAGAAAGGTAAGCGAGCGCTTGCCAGACCCAGGATCCCTCGGCGCTCGTTTCGTCCAGCGGGAAATGGTTCTTTCGGAAACATCGAAAAACCGAGCATGAGAGGCTCACCGTGGATGCGAGGAGCTCCCCAGGTGGGTTCTCGGCGACCATTTGGGAAATCAGGTCTCGAACTTGTCTCGCTATGGGTGTTCTTCCGGTGGGTTTCCTGACTTTCGAAATCGACTTCCGGTACCAGCGGAATCCGGCGCCGTGTCACCGGACGGAGTTTTGGCGAAGCACAGCGAAATAAAGATCCTTGACCTAGGAAAGTTCGCACATTAATATATTCGCAGGCCAGCATGCCGCAACAAATAGCCAACTTCAAAGCTGAATTCTTTAAGGCCTTGGCCCACCCTATTCGCATTCGCATCTTGGATTCCCTTCGCGATGGCGAGAAAGGTGTCAATGAACTCAGCGAAATTCTGAAAATCGAACCTGCGAACGTGTCTCAACAACTTGCAATTCTGCGGGTGCGCAACATCGTGATCGGACGCAAGACGGGAAGCAACGTGTATTACTCCATCTCTGACAAAACCATTTTTCGGCTTCTGGATGTGGCCAAAGAGATCTTTAACAACCATTTGGCTGGAGTGCGAGACATGCTTCGGCAGATGCAGGCAGTTTCCTAAGAAACAGATTTATTTTGCCTAGCATCTGCAAATGTTCGCATATTCGATAGTGCTTCGGCGGGATTCTCCTATCGGTGCAATGAAGGATTAGGTTGTGGCAAGGAGGAGTCGGCAATCGCGGTGTCGACGTTGGACCATGAACGGGCGCGGCAGGCTCTGACTGAGCGCGATAAGCAATTCCTCCGGGTTTTGCGTGTGCGGTTTTAGCGTCTTAGGATCTTCGATTGAACCCGGTCCCAGTCCGAAAAGTCAGGGCTAAGGAGTACAAAATGAAGACTAGGGGATCGATTACGCAATTGATGAGAAACGGGCGGGCCGGCTACCTTTTAGGAAAGGACGGCCGCATAGTGGCCTTCGATGAATCCTCGCTGCGCGGGATAGAACCGCACGAGCTCGCGATAGGCGACTGGGTGGAGTACGAAGAGCTCGATCGCATGGAAGGCCGGAAAGCGTGCAGAATCCAGCCTTTGATTCATCGATCCGAGGAATAATCCGAACAGAAAAAACCGACGCTAGAAAACTCCAATGAACAACTGGCTACCCAAATCCGTACTGTGTCTCAAGTCTTATACAAAGCGATTGTTCCTGGCGGACCTTCTTTCCGGCATAACTGTTGGTCTCGTCGCACTGCCACTCGCGATGGCCTTCGCAATTGCCTCTGGTGTTCCTCCAGAGGCTGGTTTGTACTGCGCGATCGTCGCGGGTTTTGTGATTTCGGCCCTGGGCGGATCCAAAACTCAGATTGGGGGGCCGACGGGAGCGTTCGTCGTAGTCGTCTTCGGGATCATCGCGAGGTATGGCGTGGACGGACTCTTCATGTCCACGCTGCTGGCTGGTGTCCTCCTGCTGATTCTCGGCGTGACGGGCTTGGGCACGGCCGTGAAATTCATACCCCGGCCTGTAGTCGTGGGCTTCACAAACGGCATTGCCGTTATTATCGCCAGCACACAACTGAAGGATTTTTTCGGATTGAAGATCGACAAGGTGCCGGGAGAATTTCTCGCTCGCATTCAGACCGTGGTACACAATTTCCCCTCGTTCTCTCCCATTGAGACGACTTTGGCCGCAGTTGCGCTCGTGGTGATCATTGTCTTCATGCACAAAGTAAAGAGAGTTCCCGGATACATAGTCGCTCTCTTCTTCGGTACTGCGGCAGTCATTCTATTCAAGCTCCCGGTGGAAACGATCGGCACTCGCTTTGGCGGCATCCCGTCTGGACTTCCGACCCTTAAAGTTCCGCACTTGCGCTTGGATTTGCTTAGGCCGCTTATCTCGCCGGCAATCACAGTCGCTATGCTGGGCGCAATCGAATCACTAATGTCTGCCGTAGTTTCCGACCGCATGAGCGGCGACAAACACAACCCGAATGTGGAACTCGTGGGACAAGGCGTCGCGAACATTCTTTCTCCATTGTTCGGAGGACTTCCTGCTACTGGCGCGATTGCGAGAACGGCCACCAACATCCGCTCAGGAGCGAAGACACCAGTATCGGGGATGATTCATGCCTTGACTCTTCTTGCCATCGTAGTCTTCGCAGCTCCCTTGGCAAGATTCGTTCCGTTGTCGGTCCTAGCCGCGATTCTTTTGGTGGTCTCGTACAACATGGGCGAATGGAGGGAGATCCCTGAGCTTTTGAAGCTGTCCAAAATGGAAATTGCAGTTTGGCTCGCGACTTTCCTCTTGACGGTGTTCGCGGACCTGACAGTCGCGGTGGAAGCAGGCATGATTCTGGCGGTGCTAGTTTTTATTCGCAAGGTCACGCAAACCACCTCGGTCTCGGAGGTGACCGAAGAGTACGTGCGGGACGGCCATGTCCACATCCTGCAGCATAAGGTGATCCCTGCTTACGTCACGATCTTTAGGATTCACGGACCTTTCCTGTTTGGCGCGACCGACAAAATCGAGGAGATCACAGCGCGGCTGCCAAGTCTTCCTCCAATCGTGATTCTAAGATTGCGTAACATGACCGCAATCGACTCCACTGGCCTTCAGGCGCTGGAGACCTTGGCGGACCAGGTACACGAATCTGGACGCGAACTCATTCTCTGCGGAGCCAGGGAGCAGCCTTGGAGGCTTATGGACCAGGCAGAGTTTCAGCAACACATTGGGCCTGAAAACATGTGCCGTAACATCGAGGAAGCGCTGAACCGAGCCAGGGTCCGCTACCCAGAAGTTTCGAAACGTCATCCAGCGGCAACGGTTTGGAGCCGCAGGAGCACGGATGTTCTGGGGCCGGAGCCTAACTCCCTGGCGCCGGAACCAGCACCCGCCTATAAGGAAATCACGTGAGGAAACGACGTCCTGCGAGAAATGATCAAACTGGGTTTTGGAAGGAACTGTCGTTCGGGCGAGCGTAGTGGACCATTTGCGGACCAACTGAGCCAGGAATTTTCGGTTGTCGGCGCGTTTAAGTGTGATAAATGAACACGGGGAATGTCTTCCAAGTGCGCGTGCTGAGCGGACATCCGTTGCTGATTGATCCCTTCAACACCTACGCCGCCGGATGGGGAACCTCGTTCAGCGCGCCGTTTGTTTCCGGTGCGTCTTCTTTGCTGATAAACAAGCGAGCAGGTACGAATGAGTCTCAGGCCGCCGACGCCGTAGCTCATGCAGCGCCTGTAAATCAAGTCACCCCCGAAAGACCGACGGGCAACGGCAGGTTGGACTTAGTCCAAGCACTTGGGTCACTGGCCCCGCGAGGCGCACCTCCCACGGGGTCGATCAGCAGCCCCTTGGGGGAATAATCACGGCCTATGCCTGGTTATTTTCCGGCGGCAACACCCGCGCTGGGTGAAGCTGTGCGGTGACGCCGCTCAGGCGATTATCCACCTTGCCGGTTTCATTCTCGACTCCGATCCGGCCGGGCTAGACTGAGGTGAACTAACGTTTAAGTTGCGGAGATGAATTCTGCAGGGCCGCGATCAGATCGTGCGCAGAGGGCGGAGCACTTACATCCGATTCGTTGATGATTTTTACGGCGTTTGCAGAATTGCCATAAAGCTTGCGGTTTGCCCTGTCATCGGGCCGCAGCGTCGAGCCATTCAGCGATATGCCGGCAAAAACGCCGCGCGCGCGGGAATAGCTCAGGATCTCGGCTCGCATATAGGCATCAGTATCGGCTGCGGCCGAACGTCCCTTTGGTCCGGCGGCGGCAGATGCGTCAGCGCCCAGCTTTACCTTGGTATGGAGCAGGCTGCCTGCTCCGCGATCGTTCATCACGAGAAAGACGAAGTCAGTTGCCTCCCCGCCGATCTGAAAGCCTACGCTGCCGCCTTCGAGCGCGTACATAGCTGGCGCCCCCCACGGACCCGTGAAGTCTTTGCCTGAGCGGCAAACCATCGTGCCGCGACCGTAGCTACCACCAACAACAAACGCGGCTTTCAAGACCGAAGGCATCACAACAACGCAACGAGCCTTGTCGAGCAGATCCTGAGGTACGTCTTCAGGAACATTGAGGATCTCCTGCATCACCTTTCCCGCATTCTGAAGACGGTCCTGTTCCGCTTTGCCCTCGTTCGGGGCTTTTGCCGAAGAAGAATACCATCCGAAAGCGAGCATGCTCGCAACGGCGATCCAACATTTAGTACGCCTCATCTCTTGCGCCTCCTTAAGCGCGTTTCGCGAATTTGAAGGCAATCATCAGTTTTTCTTCGAGCCGGTTAAATTGCCACCCTGTGAAGAGGCAAGTTCCCTTCCATGCTGCGTGTATATCTTCTAAAGGCCCGGAAATTCAACGACATAGGACAATCTGGTAGTGACAATCAGCGAGCACATTTGAATTCTGAAGGGTGTAGAAAATGGCGCGTAACGGCTTTTCTGCGTACTGGAACCTACCCGGTCAATGTTGCCCTTTTTGATTCGGCTATTTCATTGAGGTCATCAGCTCTCGACATCATAGTTGCGACAGTAAGTTAATAGCTCTAGAACCTGCTCGGCAACTGTTCGCCTCCCCAGGTGTTTCTAACTAACGATGCGGCCTGAAGTGGCGATTCAGCCGCGCTCCCTCCCCCTAGCCGAAACCACCCAGCAAGACGCCAGAAGGCAGGAATCATGCGTATCGCACGCTTCATCGGTTCGTCGTTTTTATTCTTAGCGGTTGCTTCACTGGCGATACCGGTTCCATCCCGAGCACAAGTTGCTGTGGGCATCTCCGTTCGGATTGGTCCGCCGGTATTGCCTGTCTACTTCCAGCCGATCTGCCCAGGGCCAGGTTTTATCTGGGTTCCCGGCTATTGGGCTTACGGTCCCGATGGGTATTTCTGGGTTCCAGGGACGTGGGTCCTTCCTCCGGAAGTCGGTCTGCTCTGGACTCCGGGATATTGGGACTGGGATGACGGCTTCTATATCTGGCACGAGGGCTACTGGGGACCGGAAGTCGGCTTCTATGGCGGAGTTGCCTACGGATTCGGCTACCCCGGTGTCGGCTTCTACGGCGGTTACTGGCAAGAAGGCAGTTATTACTACAACCGGTCCGTAACTAACGTGGACGTCACAGTCGTGCGCAACACTTACAACACCCAACCGTCGTCAACAACAACACGACCGTCAACCGCGTGAGCTTCCACGGCGGTCCGGGCGGTATAACCGCTCGTGCATCCGCGCAGGAGCTACAAGCGGCAAATCAGCGTCATGTTTCTATGACCTTCGTTCAAACACAGCATCAGGAACTTGCCCGAACGGACCGCGCCTTGCTCGCTTCCGTGAACCATGGCCGCCCCGACGTCGCGGCCAGTCCGCGGCCCGGCGAATTCCATGGTCGAGGACCGCTAATCAAGGGCACGGAAGCTAGTCCCAAACCGGGTCCCGGCAATCGGGATGAAGTGAGCCGTCCGGCAGGAAATCCCTCGGCTACCCCGTCTAGCCCGGTGATTCGCGAAGATCGCCCGCCGCCCTCTCTTCGGCCATCGGATGCCGCTCCGGCCAATCCAAAGCTGGAGCAGAAGCAGCAGAAAGAACTGGAAAAGCTACGCCAGCAGCAGGATGCGGAGCGACAGAAGATGCAAAGCCAGCACAACCAGGACCGGCAAAAATTAGAACAGAACCGAGTCAATCCACAGCGGCAAGACGAGCTTCAACGCCGTCAACTGCAGCAAGCTGAGCAAATGCAGCGCAAGCACGATCAGCAAACCCAAAAGCTGCAGGAGCGTCAGCAGAGGGAACAGCAGAAGGACCAGGAAAAACAACAGCAAAACCCACCGAAGGGCGGCAAGCCCTCGCAGCAATAACGCAAGAACCTTATAACTGGGCGGGGCGCTTAGCTACGTCAGCGCCTCGCATCTTTTCGTTACGCGTAGTTGAGCGCCCTAATGCTGCTGCCAGGTCAGGCAGGAAAGTGAGAGTAGCTCCTGAGGGCAACCTTGTCTCTCGTCAACCAGCCTTGCAAACCCTTCCTACGCGAATGCTACTCCCAGCACCGTGAAACGCCTACGCCGACCAGAAGCTTTGAATCGCGGTGGCTTCGGTCGGAAATATCTCGAACATTCCCTGGAGGTCCGAGGACCGCAATAGCTGCATGAATCTTGGGGAAGGACTGGCCAACTTGAGCAGTCCGCCTCGCGCTTTCGAACCTCTTAACGCGTCTTTGAGTGAACCGAGTCCACTGGTGTCAATAGACTTGACGTCATAAAGGCTAACGACAATTCTTGTGGCACCCTTGGAAAGAAGAGCCTCGACAGTTGTACGGAACCTGCGGCTCTCTTCTCCGAGCACAAGTCGTCCGCGGAGCATAAGAACGTACACGCCGTCGAGTTCCTGCTCTGTGATCTCTAATGCCAGAGTTCAGACCTTCTAAACTTTTGAAGCTGCTGTTTAAGGTTCTCAGAGTTCGTTCTGGAGGCCAATCCGGTCCCTTCGGTTGCGGTCTTTCGCCACGCGGCACTGAGAATCCGTGTTCTTCTATGGATTACCATAGAAGGAATGGCGTCGAGGTATATCATATAATAATATGAAAACTATGAAGCATCAGACGTTGAGACGTCTCGCTATTCCGGTCGCTGGAATCCTGTGCATCGTGGCCCTGATATGGCCGCAGGTGCAAAGCGTTGCGACGATTCTTCTCCTCCTCGTAACTTTTGAATACGTGCTCCTGACCCAGGAGAACATCGAACTGTTCCGTCGCCAACTGCTAAGGCAGGAAAAGGTATACGTACACTTCGAACTGTTATACGGGAATGGGCTGTTTATCCGGGTCGCCAATCTGGGCATCTCCAATTTTCTCATGGCCGCAATTCATGTTCGCACTCAAGACGTAGCGAAGTTCGACTACCCAACCCGGGAAGTTGTCGAGTCCGGGAAAATAATAGAAATGAATCTACCCGCTGAGGTTTGTGCCGGGCACCCTCTGAGTGTCGATTTGGAGATCACACTTGAATGCGTAGGTCTCGATGTTCGTGCCATTAGCAAGCCTCAATGCTTTAATGTCGTGACAGACGAAAACGGAGTTCCCCAAGATGTCAAAAAAGGCTTTGATGCTCTTTGGAGCATCACCTGCCCCAGGTGCAAGAAAAACTTTGCCGGTCTCGTGGCCATGTCCCTTAGTGGGTTAAAAACATTTGACGAAGCATTTGCTCGGAAAAAGCAAGTTCTCGTAGATTTCCACAATTCCTGCCCAAATCATGATTCTGAGTTCCAACTCAAGATGGAGGCAGTCGCGAGCCCATCACTGGGTGGTAGGTCTTAGCTTTAGTCGTGCGTTTTTATTGGGCGGCTTGGGATTCCCGTATCATTTCGCTCTCAACGTCCTGCCGCCACTGCTCGACCGCTCGCGGCGTGCGCGAAGTTTTGACAGCTTGGCAGATACAGAAGTTCGTCCGGCTGTTCTCGATCCGCGACCGTTTTGAGGTATTTGTGGGCGTGCAAATCCATCGCGACGATTACGTCAAACCGCCTTCTGCCTCCGCCTCTCTCCACGTAGAAAAGAGATATGCCATCCTCGATCTCTCGAATGGCCTCGTCTTGCGTGAGTGACCAATGGCTTCCGTCGGCCTTGATCCCGCAAATTGCCTGGATTTGCTCATGGGCGCTCGGTCGGTCGGCCTTGACCACGTTCCGTATGCGGAGGTATCGCGCCATTTCACTCTCCAGGTTCCTGAAAGTGGTCGCACACACGATATCCAAGAATTCTGAGCTACGCAACCGCGTTATATCACGTGATATACAGGCTCCGCCAAAACCCTGGTAGCCAGGAGCGCAACCATTTTTGTTACTCCGGTTTGCCTGGGCTCAGGGTCATCGGAGAGGGACCACGACGGAGGATACCCGCGTGTGATCGGTGCTGAAAGTTTGTTGTGGCGACTGCTATTTTTGACAGTTCTGTCAATATTGCAGCCCTCCTCATACTCCGCACGCGGCGCCAATTAGCGGTTGCCATGCCCTCCAGACAGCTGTGGTAGTCGCCAACGTTTTTGGCCAGCAAGTTCCGTCCGCAACTGGCTTCCGCTATTGAGTTAGAGGGAGTTCGCCCGTCCAAAGCACACGCACACAAGCACGGGCGCGGCCCTTGGGGTGAATCCCAGATGCCCACGTCCAGGGAAGATCGACGCGGCCTCGCCTTGCTGGTTTCTCTTCTAATTCTTTTGCTGGTCAGCCCGCTCGCGGCAGAGGGCCGCAGAGGTGAGACCATCTTCGTCCTTGCCTTATACGGGGCGTTAGCCGCGGCCACGATTGAGTTGTCTCAAAAAAAATCCCTGCGTCTGCCATCGCTGATCCTTGCTGTGTGCAGTTTCTCCGTCGGCCTTGCGGCCGTGTACCATCCCGTCCGAATCGTTTGGATTGCAACTTGGACGCTTATGGCACTCTTCTTCGGCTATGTTTCACTTATTCTCTTCATACACCTTGGCCGGCCGGGGCGGATTACCAGAGGTCGTTTGTATGTCTCCGTAAGTCTTTATTTCCTGCTAGGCGTTTTTTACTTTGCCGTCTTCGACTTAGTCGACTCGATTCATCCCGGATCCCTTGTGGAAGCTGGGTTGTCGGCGGGCACCGGAATGACACGCGCTTCTCATCTGTACTTCAGTTTCGTCACGCTGACGACGCTGGGATACGGAGATATCGTTCCGGCCACGCCGCTCGCGCGGATATTGGCGGTGCTGGAGGCTGCAACTGGAGTGCTCTACATCGCCATTACCGTGGCGCGCCTGGTCGCTGGCTACCAGCGGGCAGATGGGAGAGAGAACTGATCCTCCAGCGAGGCTTTCCGCTAAATTAAACTGCACTTTTTGACAATTCTCTATTTCGGGCCGAAGGAAAGAGCGCCAATGATGGCGGCGGCGAGGACGAGCAGCGCAGGGTTGACTTTGTATTGAAGCAGAACCAATAGGACGACGACGGCAATTGTCGCCGTCTCTAGGCCAGAGACCGCGCCTTTGGCGAGCGTGAAACAGCCGGCCAAAAGCAAACCGATGGAAACAGGCGCAAGCCCCTTTTGGATGGAATCGCGCCAGGGCCACTTGGTCAACCGACTCCACAGGCGCCCGACGATTAGCGTCAGGAGCGAAGTGGGTCCGAAAAACGCGATGACAACAAGGATGGCGCCGAGGATGCCGCCCGCCCATTCTCCGATGGAAACGATCATCATCATGTTTGGACCAGGGGCCATTTGGCCAACGCTATACAGGTGAACGAGCTGATGAAACGTCAGCCAGCGGTGCACGTCAACCGTGAGAACTTTCATTTCGGGGAAAGCCGCCATGCCACCCCCGACAGTCAGCAGGGAGAGATAGGCAAAAACACGAATAAGCGCAGGGATTTGCTTCATTGAGGGTGGCTCCTTTCCTGCCCTTTGCGTGGCCGGTACCAGAGGATGGCTATGAGACCTACAACTACGAGCACCGTGAGGACGGACTGGTGCAGACGGTTTACGCCGACGATGGTCAGAGCGACGAACACCACGTCTGAGGAATGTTCGAGCGATCGTTTGCCAAGCTGCACGGCAGTGGCCAGGACAAGGCCGACGGCCGCGGCCGCGACACCTTTCAGCGCGGCGGTGGCGAGAGGGCGGTCGCCGTGTTCGTGATAGAGGATGCCGACGACGAACATGAGCAATCCACCGGGGAGACACATGCCCGCAATGCCCGCGAGAGCTCCCGAGAGGCCGCGGAGGCGGTCTCCCACAAGGATGGCCATGTTTGTGGAATTCAATCCAGGGAGAGATTGGCTGATGGAGAGCAGTTCTACGAAGGCTTTGTCGTCGAGCCAGGCACGTTTCGCAACGAGGCCGTTGCGCAGGTAGGCGACAACGCCCCCACCAAAGCTCGTGGCTCCGATGAGGAGAAACTCAAGGAAGATCTGCGAAACCGTGGCCAAGGGGACCCCTGGATTGATAGCAGGCGACGGTCGGGTTGAAGATGGGGCAGAAGGTTCACTCATGGCTTTGCGGGGCGTTGCCTTTCAGGCGATAGACCATGCCGGTTTTTGTGGTGCCGAGAGAAAGCCAGCTTTCCGCTTCCTGCTGCAAGGTAATAAAGAACTGCTCGGCGCGCTTCCTCGCCTTTTCATGAACATCTTCCCGGCGTTCGAATTTGATCTGGAAGGCGAACTCTCCGACCAGGGGTTTGTGTTCACCGCGCGTGCGCCACAAGGCTACGTCGCATTTGCCCACTTGGCCCTTGCCGAAATCGAGCTCTCCGAGCTTGAGCAGCACCTCTTCGACGATGGCTTCGCTGACCAAGGTGACGTGTTCGTCGGGCGAGTGCTTCAGGTCACCAAGGGCGGGGAAAACCCGTGTCAGGGTCAACAACGAAGTCTTATCGGCGTCGTGGATCTGGCTTAAGCCGAACTGGCAGTTATGCGAGTAGAGGATGCGGTAGGAACCGATTCGCTCTTTGAGCGGAAGGGCCTCTGCTTTGAACTTGATGCGATACTTCCCCGCAATGTTCGGTCGGACGTCAACCGCAGCAGCAACCTTCTGGTCGGGGTGACGATACTTGAACACGATTTCCGGGTCGCCCACCGGGAACCCGTCGACGTAGGAAATGCGACGACGAAGGATAAAGGCATGGTTATAGAGTCGGAAATCAGGCGTGTCCGCAAAGAGAATTTCACGAATGTCGGGCCGTAGCCCGCTTTGAGGATCGGCGATGAAATCGACATCGGTTTCCTTGGCGGCGCGCTTCACGATCTTGCCGAAATCGCGGAAGCTCTCGACCGAGGTAAAGCGGTCCGGTTTCAGGATCAACTTAGCTTCGAGATACTGGATCTCATCGAGAGCATGACCATCGACATAGCTTGAGTTGCGAGCAGTGGTTCGATGGTTTGATTCTTCCCGTTCCAAATCTTTCTTTCTCTTCTTGTCCTTCTTCTCATCGTGCTTGGCCATATTCAGTCTCCATTGGTTCGCCCAGGACTCAGCTCAATTCTCCCAATGCTCTTTTTGATAGAATTCCCGTGACCGAAAGAACAAATTTGAAAGTCTGCGTTCACCAAGGCACTTTTGTAATTCAGTAAAACCGAAGAACGGAATCAACATCACAAACAAGAGCAACGTCAGACAGGCGATCCCCTGCCAAGTACCCCCACCGAGAGCGGCAATGCTCTGCTGAAATGATTTGCCGTGATACATACCAACGGCGGATTCTTCGATAATTTTGAAACTCGCCAGCAAAACGGAAAATGACGCAGACTTGGCTAGAGTTGGATAGATGAGTGGCGAATCATCGAATCCCTCGCCAAAACGGAGCTCTCTGGCGATGACCATAACTTTCGCGAGTACCACGGCATTGATAAACGCGAAGCCTTTCGCCGCAAAAGGAATGTGGTCCTCCGCAAGAATCACGGACTTATAGAGGGCGAACAGACCGAAAATCACCCAGAGATAGACGGTCACCACGAGGAAGTCCTTCATGGCGCGGTAGACTCGCTGTTTCGCTTTTTGATTTGAAGTGTTCACGGCTCTTCCTCAGCTTCGACCCTGAGCGAATCTATCGCCGGAAGATCATTGTCACCAACGCTGCCCACTCCGAGCGCGCAATCAACCGCAGCAGCACTCTGCGTCGAAGCAAGCGTCGTGGGACAAGCTCAGCCTTGCCCTATTCCTGTCAACTCCTCGGCCAGAATCGGCGCACCAAGATTGCAGGCCCCCACGACAGAGACCGGATGGCTCTTTGCGATAGATTTCAAAGTGGGCAACCGGATTTTTCATTGACGAATAGCGCCATGCAAAGCAACGGGGAGACTCCTAGCCGATCCGGATGAATCTGAACTGAACAGCTATTTGCACGGGCCGAAAATTCCATCGCCGACACCTGGATCAGTTCGCAGTAGCAGGGACTGTAGCTTCCAGCTTTCGGCTCTTCTACTGGCATTTTGGACAGGTATCGGCCCACTGCGGGGATTCAGGAGCGAGGGGCCGTGGGGTGGAGACTTTCACCGGGGGTGAGTGTCGGGCACGATTTCCGGCTGATTATCGCTATCCGCTGCCCCCACACCAAGCCTGAGGGCCGCGCCGGTAGGTTTTTGTCGGTGGCTTTGGCTAGGCTTCAAATGCTTACTTGAATTGCATACCCCGAGCGCATCGACATCGTATGCGTCCATAACCATAAGTCCTTGGCGGAGACAGTTGAGGTCACGAGTCAACCGTTGTTTTCGCAACGGCAAACGAAACGCGCGAAGAAATACGCCGTCAGAGGCAAGCCAACAAATCCTTCTTGGACGACCAGGACTGAAGCAACGACCTCCACATTTGAGAGCCCGATTAAAGCTCCCTAAGGCATTGCCGCGGTCGATCTTAAGTGAATTACCTGAATATCGAGCCTTCTGCTAGCGACCCTTGATAGCAAGCACGCGGATATGTTTCCAGCGAGGGCTTAAGGCGTTCGCAGCGCAAGGCTTCTGGCAACCGAGCACGAACGCTTCGAGCTATGGGCAGGTCTCCTGGCATCTGAGGGCTTGAGAAAATCGATGAACGGAAATGTCAGCGATCAGAAAGGAGCAGTTATGTTTTCAGGGGCGCAACAACTTCACGACCATTCAACCGTCCAGCCGACAGACAGGGCCAGCACTACAAAGATAGTGAGGATCCAAAGAGTTCTCTCCGTCCTTGAGCTTCTTGGCGGGGTGAGCATCGCCTTGTTTCTCGCTGGTGTCGTGGTGCCGAGCTTCGTTCGATCCGGCATGGCCGCGAACCACGACTCGGCTGCTGGTTCTCTTCACGCTTTGACCATGGGTGGAGTTACGCTCTGGTTCACCCTCCAGAACCTCGGTTTTGCCCTATTGGGCGGCGTATTTGGCGTGCTGATCGCGCTGGCCATCGAATTTCCCGCTGCCTTTGCCAAGGCCGCTAGGCATCTTCTGATGTTCGAACGACGGCACCTGTCGCGGGCGGGCGCGAAGTCTTGGCAATCCCCGTCAAGCACGGTTTCTCTCTCTTGAAACGCTCGGCGCCCATAGGTGACGTGATCTTGCGTGAACAAATCACTCTCAGTTGACTCATGACCTAAACCGGAGG
>DATAIH010000162.1:0-24577 GCA_036262755.1 Candidatus Acidiferrum sp. | reverse complement strand
AAAATGACTTCACTTGACGGCGGAGATTCAAATATTGTTCGCGAAGATAGATTCCGTGCTCCGTCAGCACATAAGGTGTGCCATTCACGAGTTTTGCCAGTACGCAAGGCAAACCACAGAACGACGCCGCCGATGAATGCGTGATGTCTGTCGAAGGAACCGGGAAATGAAGCACCATCAGCAAGTGATATAGCAAGCGATAGGCTTGCTTTAATTCTGCAAGAGAGGGGTGTTCCGTAGCCGGAGGGCGACACTCCCATGCGGCACGCACCGCGTGCCGAAACACGTCCCAAGCCTCCACCGAGTTCATGGTTTTCCGATAGTCGAACCATTGAAGGTAGCTGTGCAATTCGAGCAACACGCGGCCGAGTTCTTCCTTGTCACAATGAGAAGAGAACAAGAGAGCCAAGAATCGTTCGAAGCTTGGTTTGAAACGGGCAGCGATGACTTGTGGCGTGGTATTCCATAGATTACGCAGCACCACAGAAGCCGCTTGATGATAGGAATATTCTGCGGGTTCGAGGAGGCCCCATTGCGGCACTTTAATCACCCCCCGCACATTGGGGGCGAGATCGTATTTTGGCTGAGGGGACGGGTTGCTCACTACTGCAAGCACGGTGAAGTCGATGTTCGGGAGGTTGTGCGTGAGACGATGGCACCACGTGCTCACACCGCCCTTGTAGAACGGATACGTTCCTTCCGTTGTCAGAAGAACGGAAATCGGTGTTTGGCGTCTCATGGTCTAACGAACCTGACCTCAGCAGGCTGGCCCGCCACCAGCAAGAGAGTCGGATTGTCGAATTCGACTTCGACTAAGTGCGTCATGTTCTGAGCGGGGAGCGGATTGATGGCTCGGATTCTGCCTTCCACCTGGCGAGCGGGCAACGACGGCAGGCTCACTTGAGCCGGTTGGCCGACTCGGAGTTCCGAGATCATCTGGGCTGCCACGTGGATTTCCGCGATCATCCGATCCAGTTTGGCCAGCCGCGCAAGGACTACGCCGCCAGGAACACGATCTCCCAAGCGGATCGGGATTGCCGAGACCACACCGGCTGTCGTGGCACGCACGACCGTTGCGTCGGCCTGCTGCTCGGCGCGCTCATAGTTCACTTCCGCTTCGCGTAATTGCGCCTGTGCTTCCTCTCTCGTGACCTTCGCTTGCAAGTTGGCCTGGTCGGCCTGATCGTGGGCCAGCTTCGCTGAAACTGCCGCTAGTTGCTTGGCATTTTCCAGGTCATCCCGGGCCATGCGCAGTTCAGTGCCTCGAACATCCAGCTCTTGCTGCGCAATGAGACCTTCTTCGAACAGTTTCTTGGAACGGCTGTAGTTGAGCTGGGCCTGGTCGTAAGCGGCTGCAGCCCGTTCCGGCGAATCCCGCCATTGCCGGGTCGGAACTAATTGTTCTTGGCGTTGCGATATGGCCACACGGGCGTCCGCGTCGGCCAACTGCCCGCGAAATTTGTCAAGTTTTGTCTGCGCTGCCTCGAGCTCGACTCTCGCCTGCTTGACGCCCAATTGCGCCTCGCGATCATCCATATGCAGGAGCTGCTGACCCGGTTGGACGATATCGCCCACCTTGACCGTAATGTCCGACACCGTGCCGGTTGACTCGGCAGTGATCTCGACCTCACTGGAAGGGCGAACTGCTCCTTCGAATACCACGCCGTGGATGGACTGGTTGCTGGCAAAGGCACTTCCATGCGGGAGGAATGCATGGTTCACTCCCAACAGCACCAGCCCGGTCACAAAGCAAGCAAGGATCAAGTAATTCCTGATTCTCTTATGCGACCAGTTGAGCCGGCCAGGAGGCTGGGCGGTATGGTCTTGCAATCTACCGAACACATCAGCGTTTGAGTGCAGGAAGACTGTCGGCAAAAGTTCGGAGGAGCCCTCCGTGGGCTCCTCCTCCCGTCCGGGCGACAAAGACTCTACCTTGTCGACCACCGGGTCGTGTGCAACGGTCAAGGCCTCGAATATGCGGCTCACGGCAATCCTTTCCACCTGTCTCGAGCTGGGCCATTACTATCGTTCGGCCCGAGCTTACCTGTACATCTGACACGGGTTGTCGACGTCTCCCTATCGCTACAACGTCACCGTAAGATTTGCTGATTTTGTCGTGCTGTTATACGACGCCGAGATGGTTGCGGTAGTTGAGAGGACCACTACGTTCGTGGTCACCGTGAAGGTTGCCGTAGTAGCTCCAGCCGGGACGGTCACGCTGGAAGGCACGCTGGCTGCCGCGTTGTTGCTGGAAAGCAGAACATGCGCGCCGCCTGCGGGAGCTGGCCCATTCAGCGTTACGGTGCCGGTAGACGCTCCCAGGGGGCCACCAATAACACTCGTGGGATTCAGAGTCAGCGAGGACACGATCGGCGGTAGCACCGTGAGCGTGGCCGTCTGCGTCCCGCCACCAAACGATGCCGAAATGGTGACTGTGGTCGATGTCGCCACCGCGCTGGTGGTCAGCGTGAAGCTGGCGGTCGTGGCTCCAGCGGGAACGGTTACGCCGTTCGCCGGAACGCTGGCTGCGGCGCTGTTGCTAGACAAGACAACCTGCGCTCCGCCCGCAGGAGCCGGCCCATTCAGCGTGACTACGCCTGTCGGAGAAGAGGTGGCACCCGTAACACTCGAGGGGCTGATGGCCAGTGCGGAGGGAACTGGGGCTAGCACCGTGAACGAGGCGGTTACTGACCCACCTCCGTAAGACGCCGAGATGCTGACCAATGTGGATGTGGCCACCGCCGTCGTGGTTAGATTGAAGCTTGCGCTCGTGGCTCCAGCCGGAACGCGCACGCCAGACGGCACGCTGGCCGCTGCGTTATTGCTTGTGAGAGACACGAGTGCGCCTCCGCTCGGAGCCGGACCATTCAGCGTAACGGTGCCGGTCGGTGAGCCGGTCGCACCAGTAACACTGCTCGGGCTGAAGGCCAAGGCCACAGGAGTTGGCGGGACAAGGGTAAGTGTCCCTGAGGCGCTTGCGCCGCCGTAAGAAGCCGTGATCGTCACCGGAGTCGATGCCGAAACGGGCATGGTCGTCGGCGTAAAGGTTGCACTCGAAGCTCCGGCGGGAACCGTAACACTCGGAGGCACGCTAGCTGCCGTGTTGTTGCTGGACAGCGGAACTTGCGAGCCCCCTGCGGGAGCCGGTCCGCTCAGCGTGACCGTGCCAGTAGAGGATTGCGCGCCGCCAGTCACGCTTGTCGGGTTAAAGGTTAAAGAAGAAACCGTTGGAAGAGGAGCAGGCGCAGGTTGCGGCGGCACGGGCAGGACCTCGGTTTGGCCGTTGTTTACCACCACGTGCGAAATGTATTGTCCGCCGTAGGTTTCCGCTGTAGCCGTGTACAGCCCGGTAACCGGGATGATTGCGCTCTGCACGCTGGACGAGGCTGGGATGGTGATGCTGATGGTCACATTCGATCCGGGGGCGCCCGTGAGACTCGCCGTCACGTTCGACAAGTTGTAGTTGTTCCGGTTTTGCATGGACTGCCCCAACTGATCGAGCGTGGGGCTCAAGACCGGCAATCGGTAGAGCTGTTCGTACTTCGTGAAAGTCTGATCATAGGTGTCGCTGATGAGCGAATGACCTTGCCCGTCATAGTTGTGCAGGTCGGGTTGGTGGAACATCTCGGGATCCATGTCTCCCATCAACATGTTTGTGACGAAGCTTGAACTCACGTAATCAAGAATCTGGGCTCCGTTCCAGGTGTTATAGGGAGGCTGCGCAGCATAGATGCACGCAAACTCCGCCTGATCGTCATTCCAATTCGCCGCATTGAAAAAGACATCGTTCGGACGACGCGGCACTTCGTAGAGACCCGGCGCATAGCTGTTCACAATGCCCACATTCGGCGAGGGATTTGGACCGTTATTGGGCTGTCCGAGAACCGACGTGTCCGTGACCGCGTACTGAACACCATCTTCAACCAGATATGACGGGACGTTCGGATCATTGAGACCGGTGACGCCCGGGGTCACCACGTTTGCCGGATTGAAGTCGGTCAGATTGATAGGACTGACCGTGTCACTCGAATCCGGATCAAGGTTCTGCCCCGAGCCGTTGGCTACGTACTGGTTTGTCAGGATCTCCAAGTCGATTGAGTCCATTTGCGGAGTATCGGGATCGCCATACGGGTCGGACTTATGGAGGCCGTTCAAGCTGTTTGGATGATCGTAGGTGTGACTGATCCAGTGAAAATACTGCTGGTATTTTTGGACGTTGGTGGTCAGGTCGTCATTCGCAACGCCAGCTTTGGGCAGGCCGGTCCAGTCGGTGTTGCCAGTGGTGCCGACCCCATTGAAAGCCAACGTCAGTTTGAAGTTTGAGAGGAGGCCGTCGCTTTGGATTTTGTTTTGCCACGCCACCAACGAACTCATGTCCGCGTAGTTGATGCGGAAAAAAGGTAGAGTTGTGGAATCGGGCGCCGTGCGATCGTGAGTTATCGGATCTGTGCAGGGTGTGCCCGGTATCCATTCGCTATCATTAATAAAAAAGTCGTCCACCTGGGCGGCGGCGAACACGTGGTATTCCCCGAGGAAGATGCCCTTCGTGACCCAGTTGATCAGACCATACGCTAAGACCAAATCGTGCGTCAGATACTGGTTGCTGTCGAAGGTCTGGGTGAGGTATTGGCGTCCATCAGCATGCGTATAGATCAGGGAAAGGGCATAGCCGGAGGGATCCGTGAGCAAGGGCGTTACGGAGGCCCCCGCGGGCAACGCTGTCCCGCTTAGAGGCGTGCCGAGGTAGATAAAGGCATTTGAAATGGTAACCGGCGTACTGCTGTTCGCATAGAAGAAAGCCGATGCCCCCGCAGTTGTGTAACTAGCGCTATCCGTGCCGGTGTCGGGAATCGTGCCGCTGTAAGGATAGTTGAATCCGAAGTCGTTGTTCGGATACATGTACCAGTTCAGCTGGCGAATCCCGAATGTTTGTTCATAGGCGGTAAGCGTGGCCATTCCCGGCAGCGTGTAAATGTAGCCGCCAAAAGCGAAAATCACACCCTGGTAGTAACCGTGGCAACTACCGTCGGACAACATTGCGGCGGTGATTCCTCCTGTGCTGACGCTCATGTCGAACACGTCGTAAGGTGTGCCCAAATAGTCGAGAATCTGTTTGATCGCCGCGAAATCCGCCTCCGTTTTCCCGTTGCTGACCACCAGCAGCTTCATGTCGATCGTCGGCGTCGAGCAGGTTTGCGCCTGCGCGGTTTGTATTGCGCCCGCGAAGAGCATGAAGGTAAGGACAACGACTCCGGTGGAAATCGCGAAAGAGCGGAACAGCTGCTTCATAAGCATACCTCCGTTAAATCAGGATCGGGGACTCCGAAGGAAAAGCGCGGCAAGTCTGAGTGCGGCTGGGTGCGACTGGGCCAGAGGAGGACTCTCTGACCGCGGTGTACCGCCTGAGCAAAGCTTGGCCGGCCGAATTCGCAATCAGGCTAGCGAACCCGAAAAAAGCCCACAATTGGGTGACTGCACGAATTTGGCTTAAGGAAGAACCCTGCGTACAGAAGATTAGTCGATCAGATTAGTCCGTTCGATTAGGGTTGAAGCTGCGCCCTTAGGCAATTCCCTGCGATTCTCAGACTTCATGCGTCTTCGTGGCACCGGAAGTTTCCGGGGCGGAAACGAACGGGAAGGATGCGGAATCGCTCGTCGACTGGCTCTGGCATAGCGTTTGTCCCTGAGCAACGAATCGGCTTGCAGGCTCAAGAGCAGCGGGGTCACTACAAGCAATGTGTGTACATGAAAACGATCTCAGGGGAAACTGCCAAGGCACCAGTAGAGCTAAGCGTGCTTGCTTAACAAAAGGCAAATCTTACGGTCTTGAGGCTCCTTGCTAGTCACGTCTCGCAGCGAGTACTATCGCAACTTGACCGGGACTGCCTCGGCAGAGAGATGAGTGTACAACCGCGGCTGAGCCAAGATAATCTTGCTTACCATTGCGGATCGGGAAGAAACGCCCGTCTTGACCATGAGCATTCGCATATAAGCCCTTACTGTGTTGGGGCTGATGCTCATGCGATTCGCGATCGCCTTGCTGCTGAGACCTTGCAGCAGATAGCCCAACGCTTCTCTCTCGCGCTGTGTAAGGTTAAACTGCTGGGAGACTTGCGACAGTGGGATTACTTCGGAAGGACCTCTCTCCAGCAAGACGGCTAAACTTGGCTGGGAAGGATCCTTGGAGTCAGCAGCCACAAGGAAAACTCGACAAAAATAACGCCTCCTGCCCGATCGGAACTCGGTCACAAAAGGCGATTCACTCATGGACTCTGGCCTTAGCAAGCTCGAGCGAACCTTTCCGGCAATAAAATCCTCCTGGCGCTCTAGCCCCGCGAGATTATACGGATAACTGAGGACCTTCATCGCTTCCGTATTGAAGGAAATGAGATTCAGCGAGGAGTCCATCAGAAGGAGTCCAGCCGCAGATTTAAGCGCTGCCCCTATCCTGTTCGCGAGCGACTCGTTTGCCCCTGCGGCGGAGATCGTATCTGGTCCTGGCGAACTAGCGCCTGAGGGAGCTTCCGGCGAGAGATTTCGAGACCGGTATGCCATGAAGCTAGGTTGTTGCGCGACCAAGTTGTCTTCCCCCCGTCATATTCCCACTCTTGATTTGACGACTCCCTTGGCATGATGCAAAAAAAGACCGACGTTCAATCCTCGGAATTGCCCGCATGGCGGAGGCCGTAATGTCATGTCTCCACAATGCCCGCATCCCGGTTGAGATTTCCAAATTGCGGGACCCAGCTGATGCGTAGCATACGATCACACAAAACACGCCCTCAGTTGCTATACGCGTCTTGGCTAAAACACATGTCGGACATGCGCGACTGTAAACGTCGCTCGCCTTCAGTTGAACATCACGCTCTATGAATCTCAACCGGTCGAGCTGCCTGTTTGTCAGAAGGAATTGACTTTAGCTCGAGCGCACGCTCTCCGACACTTGGTGCCGTGCAGGATAATCCATCCACACGACGGGGCAAGCAGGTGAATTACCGATTTGGGATGCGGGAAACACTTGATGTAACAAAACTGTGAGACCGCGTGACCGCCCCTCGCGGTCAATCTTCTTTGAGTCCGCCTGGGCGAAGATTGGATAACGTATCAGCAAGAAGCGCTGGTGTAGCGTGTAGCTAACAGTACCAAATAACGGACCCGAATAGCGTCTAGCCTAGCGGCTAAGCTAGGCGCATCGCTTCAAGCACAGGTATTTCCCGTATTCAGCAATCCTGTCGCAACCCGATTGACGAACCGCCGCTTGAAATCTATTACCGACGTAGACCGCCAGCAGTTTGAAATAGATTCAAGGGTGTGGTTCAGGCACGCGGCCAAAGAATTCTTGCGGAGGAGCGCTCATGAAACGGACTTGCTGTGTCTTCGGGATTTCCCTTGCGTTACTAGTCGCCGCGACGATCGCAGTTGTGCTGTTCACTCATCCAAGGATCGCATCGGCACAAACAACAACGCCGCCGAGCAGCACGATAAGCGGCAGCTTGGGTCCCGTATCGTGGGACTTCGCTCCCGTGGGCGGTGGCACAGTGACAAACGTCGGGATACAAAATGTTTGCCCACCAGCCATGTGCGACGACCACGACCTGACCGTGGTGCTCCCGACCCCCGCGTCGACCTTCTACCAATCCATGACGGCCAAGCTCACATTTCACTACACGTGGACAAGCACCTTGCCCACCGACCTGGACATTTTCGCCATAAGTCCTGCCGGAGCGGACCATGGTCCAGGCTCGCCCGACGACACCTCCACGGGGCCAGGCGAGGAGGACCTTACAGTGACCGATCCCCTTGACGGACTCTGGCACATTCGTTCCGTAGCTTCCCTGGCGCCCGTGCCGACCGCAGCTCATGTCGTGGTCACGCTGACTCTTGCTCCAAGACCAACGGCGCCAGTGCCTCCTCCTCCCGCTCCCGGCGCTCCCACTTTCATCAACTATCCTGCTCCGAATGACTGTAGCGGAACGCAACAACCTCCCAACTGTATCCAACCGTCGGCTGGGTCAAGCACTGCCAACACACACGGCGCAGGCGAGCCTTCCGTGGGAGTAGATTGGAACACAGGAAAGGCGTTCATCGAAGCGGGGAACCATACTCTGCGAGTGACCTTCAATGACAGCGTTGACCCCGCTACGGCCTTCTGGGAAGACAAACGTTCGCCCTTTGCGCGCGTGAGCCTTGACCCCATCATGTTCGTGGACGATGGTCACTTCGGGGGACGCAATCGTCTTTTTTCCTCTCAGCTCAATCTCGTCACCAGCGAGCTCTCTTTTACCGACGACGACGGCAACGACTGGACTCCGACACAAGGTTCTGGCCAGCCGGCAGGAGTTGATCACCAGACGGTCGGCGGCGGACCTTACGCCTCTCCCGCACCGCTGACGCCTACCGTGTATCCGCATGGCATTTACTACTGCTCGCAGGATATTGCTACCGCATTTTGTTCCCGCAGTGACGATGGCGGTCTCACTTTCGGCGCCGGTATCCCCATCTACACCTTTACAACCGTCAATGGCGTCGATCTTCCGGTTGCGCCCGGCAATTGCGGTGGTTTACACGGTCACGTTCGCGTTTCGCCCGACGGCACGGTGTACGTGCCTAATGAAAAGTGCATGGATGCGAACGGCGTGAGTCGTCCCGGGCTGGCGGTTTCTACAGATAATGGTTTGAGCTGGTCGGTGCGCACGGTGCCAGACGGCAAAAGCATCAGCCCAGGCTCGGACCCTTCCGTGGCAGCGGGCGCCAGCAACACCGTCTATTTGGGCTACGTGAATTCCGACGGACACCCCAAAATCGCCGTTTCCCACGACCACGGTCTGAGCTGGTCAAAGTCTAAGGACGCGGGGACTCCTTTTGGAATCCAGAATGCGGAGTTTGCCGAGGTAATCGCCGGCGACGATGATCGCGCGGCATTTGCCTTCCTAGGGACCCAGACTGCCGGCGACACGCAATCGTCCGACTTCCAAGGAGTCTGGCACCTCTACGTGACGTTCACTTACAACTCTGGCCACACTTGGACGACTGTGGACGCCACTCCAAGCGACCCCGTGCAACGTGGCTGCGTCTGGAACCAGGGCGGGAGCAATCCGTGCCGCAATTTGCTAGATTTCAACGACATCACCGTGGATAAATTCGGGCGCGTGCTTGTCGGGTACGCCGACGGCTGCACCGGGAGCTGCGTCACCGACCCGACGCAGAATGCTTCCACAGGGCCTGCCAGCGCTCAGGATGCATTGGCGACGATCGCGCGCCAAGTGGGTGGCCGCGGGCTGTTTGCGGCATTTGATGGAACGGAATTCGGAACTAACAGCGGCGACATCGAAGGTCACGGCGCGTTGTGCTTTGGAGATCCCGCAACGGGCATCGAGGGAGACCCCGGTTGCAAAGCCGCGAATTAGGAAGGCCGGTATACAGAGCCGTGTGACAGAATCGCTCCGCGTTAGTTCAAGCGTTGCCGATTTGCGCGCCGGAACTCCTGGTCATCTTTGATTTGAAGTGCGGTTTCTCCACGAGAATTGACCAAACGCTCAAATAGGATCGACGCTTCGGGCTTCCCGATAACGAGCGTTACGGTGTCATTCGAGGCGATGTTTTTCATAACCCGTACTCGGCAGCTTCTCAGTATGCTCATCCTGGTGTAAAAGCAATAGTACGCGGAAGTTATCGCTCAACTTTTCCTCTCTGGGAACTTCATTATTCTTTCACCACGAACTACACCAACCGACAGAACGTCCATTTTGTCCCATATCTTCGCGCACTTCGTGCACAATTTCACGACCTTCATGCCTGACAGGCTGTGCGTGGTTTCGGCTTGTCTCGAGCAATCGTTGAATTGAGCTGCGGCCTCTGTGCTGGGTCGTCAGGGAAGAACACCTTGGATTCGCATTGAGCCATCCGCCCGACCGTGCCCGCGAATCTACTCAGGTCTGCTCCATTTGTCCACTGGCCAAACGGCCGGGAGTGCGAGCCAGATGAGGTTCTGAGCGCATTTTTCTGCGTAACCAATGTCACTGAAAACTCGGTTACCCCAATCGGAGTTCCAGACCGTATGAATGAGGAAGGGGACCTTGTTCCCGGCAATCCCACCGCCGGACCCCCGGCATCACCCGATCTGCCCTACCACTCCTCCGTCATTCGCTACGCGTATCAATACGATAGCTACGGCAACTGGACACAGCAGATCGCCAGCGATCTCACTCACACCGACCAGCCGTCCACCGTGCGTAATCGCAAGCTCACTTACTACTGACTCTTCCTGATGGGGCCGGCCGCCAGTCCAAGCGATGGCCGCCTGCGTCCTGGGGCACGATTCTAAACCGACACAGGACTCAGCGGAGGACAGCGCATCGCGCCCTCCAGAACTTGCCCACAAACCCTTTGCAGTATGTTTCCCTAGCGGGCTGCCTCGCTCACCTTCTCCATTACGCGGCTCGATTTGCCGACTCATGCCTGGGACCGAAAGGTACGCTGGCATATATCACGGTGCCGCCATGGACCTGAGAGGTGATTGAAAACTCCCCATTCCGCATCCTTTATGAACAGGAGAAAGGTAATGGGACCAAAGTTTTTCGCTTTTTTAGTACTCTTCGCATTTTTTTTTTTTGCGTACCGCCCGGTTAGTTCTTGACTTCGGTTAGGGGCCAGCGCGACGATTTGGAATCGGCACGTTCTTCAAAAAATGGAGGAGCGTGCGGCGTCCAGCCTCGACAGATTCAGCAGACTCATCAACCAGCTAAGGGCCATTCCGCGCTCACGGCGCCTTCTCTGCGAGGCCTTCTGGTTCGCGGTCGTCGAGGCCGTCCGTCTCCTATGACCGTGCTCCTAAAGGGGAAAACGTAACCGCGACGACCATGGAAAAAGCTCAGCGCATGGCGGTGAAGATGGTGGGCGATAGCCTTCGGATCCATGGCACGGAGTGGGACGAGGACTCAGAGCCTCGAAGACACCCTCGCGGCGTGCGTCTGCGAGTGGGCGGGCGTGGACCTTGGGGGCTCGTCCATTACTGCGTCAAAATAGCGGGGAAAACATAACTGCAGAAGGGAGAAAACCGCGTGACGAAAAGGAAGGATCCCATGAGTGTGGAGGAGTTCCGGCGCAGGTGCGAGGAGATCGATAAAATGCCGGAGGGCTCCCGCGGCGGGGCACTGGCAGAGTTGGTTGCGGAGGACATGAGCAATATGAACCCCGAAGAGCAAAAGGAATTTCTCAGGGAGTTTCTCGAGCACCTCAACCCACAAGATCGGCGGTCCCTCCTGACGGCGTTGGGCATGGGGCCAGTGAACTAACTGGGCGCAGTACAAAGAAAGATCCGAGTCTTAGCCGTTTTTTGACTGACAGGATTTTCGGGTGTGTCGCAGGTTTCCTCTCGAAGGGGCGTGCGATGTATAACCTTGCAAATCCATCAGAACACAGACCAGCTAGGAGAATTCTCGCTCGAAAAGCTCGTCTTCAGGGCCTTCTAGCTCAGGATCGCGGTTGTACGTGCGTCGGCTGCGCCTACCCGCACGATCCGATGCACCCTCCGGTCTGGTATATCCCCTGGCTCGTGGACAAAAACCTGTTTCCCGGAGCCATCATCATCTTCCACGACGGCATCCGGGACGCCGAGCGTAGCCTTCGGGCTCTTCCTCGCATCCTTGCCGCCGGGCAAAAGAGGGGGTTGCGCTTCGTTTCTATCGGAGAATTGATGGATGCCGGTCGGCGGGAAGGGTAAACCCTCACTTTCCACCTGGAAGCCGTTTGCAACCGACCGCTCACCCGATCACAGCTCCCGCGACATTTTTTCTCGAGCTTTTTCGACTTATCACTAACGACTGAAAGGAACGACAGGCGCGGCCGCACGCCGGCGAAACCACAGCCAAAGCACGAGCAGCGCTACGAACGCTCCCGTGGAATCGAGTAGCGAATCATAAACCGAGGCACCACGGCTGGCCACGAACGACTGATGAAATTCGTCGGTAGCGGAGTATCCCGCGGCGATGAGCAGCGCGGCGGTTCCCCAAGCCCAGCGCCATCCCGCGCGGCCAGCTCGCACCGCGCGGTAGAGCAGCAAGCAAAACACAAAATACTCCGTAAAATGTGCGCCCTTGCGAATGAAGTGATGCATCAAGTCATACTGGCTTTGCGCCAGCCTGGGGATCAGCCAGCGCAGAATAGGCTCGAAGAGCCATTTCGTGTGTTCCGCGGAAAAGGTATCGGTCGACATCGTGAAGATCACGCCCGACCACACCATCGCCGGCCACCACGCCCAGAACCACCTGAGCGCTCGCGGCGTTGGAGTCTTCGCGCGGATTTCAGAGAAGCTTGGTGCAGGGCGAGGATTGCGCCAGGGTTGCGGGTCCACGATTACCGTTCAGCTCTTTCGATTTTTCTCTGTACGTTTTTCGGTCTTTTTCCGTATAGCAATCATTCCCATGTCATCGCCCAGCAACGCGGTCTCACTCCATACGATAGTTCGGCGCTTCTTTAGTGATGATGACGTCGTGGACGTGGCTCTCGCGCAGTCCTGCTGCGGTGACGCGAATGAAGCGGCTCTTCTCTTGCAATTCCCTCAGCGTACTCGCACCAACATAACCCATCCCACTGCGGAGCCCGCCCACGAGCTGATCGGTCAGCCCGCCCAGCGAGCCTTTGTACGGAACGCGCCCTTCCACGCCTTCCGGCACGGACTTGCCGCGTTCGTCGGTATCCTGAACCGTTGCGTAGCGGTCGGAGCCCGCTTCCATCGCGCCCGTCGAGCCCATCCCGCGATAAGACTTGAACGTGCGCCCCTGATACAGAATTGTTTCGCCCGGCGACTCTTCCGTGCCGGCAAACAGGCTTCCAATCATCACGCAGCACGCCCCCGCTGCCAGCGCCTTCGAAATGTCACCCGAATACTTGATTCCTCCATCGGCAATGAGCGGCACGTCCGTGCCTTTCGCGGCCCGCGCCGCTTCTATGATGGCCGTCAATTGCGGCACGCCGGCGCCAGTCACCACGCGCGTGGTGCAAATCGATCCCGGCCCGATGCCGACTTTTAAACCATCCACGCCCAGTGAAATCAATTCTTTCGTGCCTTCATACGTCGCCACGTTCCCTGCGATGAGTTGCACGTCTGGAAGACGGTGGCGGACCGCCTTGATCGCCTCCATCACGCGGAAGGAATGCCCGTGCGCCGTGTCAATCGCCAGCACATCCACTTTGGCTTTCGACAATTCCACGGCGCGCTCGAGGAAATCGCCGGTGGCGCCCACGGCGGCGCCCACACGCAATCTCCCATGTTCGTCTTTCGCTGCGCGCGGATATTCCAGTTTTTTCTGGATGTCTTTCACGGTGATGAGGCCCTTCAAATTGAAGTCCTGATCCACGACGAGCAATTTTTCGATGCGGTGTTTCTGCAGAATGCGCTCTGCTTCGTCCAGGGTGGTGCCCACGGGCACGGTCACCAGATTCTCCTTGGTCATCACCGAGCTGACCAGTTGCGAATGATTCTTTTCGAATCGCAAATCACGATTCGTCAAGATTCCCGTCAGGCGAGACCCGCGGGTCACCGGCAACCCGGAGATTTTGTATTTGTTCATGATTTCCAGCGCTTGCCGAATGGTGATGTCCGGAGAAATAGTGACCGGGTCGACGATCATGCCGCTTTCCGAGCGCTTCACGCGGTCCACTTCTTCGGCTTGCTTTTCGGCGGGCATGCTGCGGTGCACGATGCCGATGCCCCCCTGGCGCGCGATGGCGATCGCCAAGCGAGATTCCGTAACCGTATCCATCGCGGCAGAAGCCAGCGGCACGTTCAACCTTACTCTGCGAGAGAAATTTGTCGTGGTGTCCACTTCCGTCGGCAGCACCGTCGACCGGCCAGGCAAAAGCAGCACGTCGTCAAAGGTAAGCGCGTCGGGAATCGAACCGTCGTTCATTCCAGCCTCACGTTCAAGGATTGGCACCAAAAATGGCAGCCATAAAGCAAGCAGCCCAGCGGGCGCCCGCTGGGCCGTTACGCAAACGCATCAAATCAAGAAAATGCATCACGGGTGAATATTCCATTCTAGGGTGCGACGCTACCAGGGTCAAGTTTCCTATGGAGTTACGTAGAATTACGTATTCGCCTGCTGCGCTCATCCCTCCTGGCGCGGAGAACGGTCACACGGGTTCCCAGTGTAGCGAAGCCAGCGTTTTTCATGCTGGCGAGGTCCACCAAAACTCCCTTGGTGGCGGAAAACAGCAAAGAAGTTGTTTCGGAGAATCGGGCAAGAACCTTGGCGAATTAGGCAAACGCGCGAAAGGCAGACAGACTACACTTTCACTTTGGGGCTGACCCAAACGGCTGGTTCATCCACTGCGACAGTTACCTCAAAGGAGAGACGATGCAAAAACGCAAACTAGGGAGAAGCAATTTGGAAGTCTCGGCCGTCGGCCTTGGCTGCATGGGAATGAGCTATGGTTATGGCCCGGCTGCAGACAAGAAGGAGATGATCTCACTGATTCGGTCGGCGGTAGAACGGGGCGTCACATTCTTCGACACGGCCGAAGTCTACGGACCGTTTACAAACGAGGAGCTTGTAGGCGAAGCTCTTGCTCCGCTCCGTAGCCAGGTGGTGATTGCCACGAAATTCGGGTGGAAAATCGATCCCCAGGCGGAGCGAGGTTTGGCTGGGCTGGACAGCCAGCCGGAGCACATCAAACAGGTCGTCGACGGCTCGCTCAAGCGGCTCAAGGTCGACGTCATCGATTTGTTGTATCAGCATCGGGTTGACCCAAACGTGCCGATCGAAGACGTTGCGGGAGCGGTGAAAGAGCTGATTCAGGAAGGCAAGGTAAAGCACTTCGGATTGTCCGAAGCCGGGGTGCAAACGATACGCCGCGCACACAAGGTTCAACCAGTCGCTGCACTTCAGAGCGAGTACTCGCTGTGGTGGAGAGAACCTGAAGCGGAGGTGTTACCGACGCTCGAAGAGCTCGGGATCGGATTCGTTCCGTTTAGCCCTCTCGGTAAAGGCTTCCTTACCGGGAAGATCAACGAAGATACGAAGTTCGACAAGAGCGATTTCCGCAACATCGTCCCTCGTTTTACGCCAGACTCTCGGAAAGCCAATCAGGCTTTGGTGGACCTGCTTGGCAAGTTTGCAGCACAGAAGAAGGCGACGGCTGCGCAGATCGCACTCGCTTGGCTGCTTGCGCAGAAGCCCTGGATTGTTCCCATCCCGGGCACCACCAAGCTGGCGCGTCTGGAGGAGAACATCGGAGCAGTTGCCGTCGAGCTTACGCCCGACGATCTCCGTGAAATCGCTAGCGCCGCCTCAAAGATCACGATCCAAGGCGCTCGGTACCCGGAAAGGCTGGCGCAGATGACCGGCCGCTAAACGATGGGCATGCCGACCCATCAAGGAACTGACCGACGGAATCGGTGGAGACTCGGTGCGGGAGCGCGTCGGCACTCAGCAGTCGACCTGACTCTGCCACTCCACCAAGTGGCGGAGGGTTGCCGCGCGGTGGACGAGCGCCGCGCAACCTTGAGGACCTCTGACAGGAAGGATGAGGAGGAGAAGGAATGGAGATCAAGAGAGCTGGTTCGCAACCATCCGGCAAGGGACCGTCAGAGTGGTTCACCGGCACCGTACGGATCGATCCATTAATTCAGGCACCTGATCCGGCGCTTGTTCAAGGTGCCAGCGTAACGTTTGAGCCGGGCGCACGGACTGCGTGGCATACTCATCCACTCGGTCAAACTCTCATCGTCATCGCCGGCTGCGGCTGGGCCCAACGTTGGGGAGGATCCATCGAGGAGATCCGGCCGGGCGACGTGGTGTGGTTCTCCCCGGGTGAGAAGCATTGGCACGGTGCCACGCCAACCACAGCCATGACGCACATCGCCGTTCAAGAAAGGGTCGAGGGTAAGGTCGTAGACTGGATGGAAAAAGTGAGCGACGAGCAATACCGTAAGGATTCAAAATGAGTGATGCAAAGCAAAGATAAGCGGGGGAGTACACCATGCCGGCCCACAGGGACGCTTTAACCGACCACCTTTCCCGATCTCGCGAAATCACCATCACGGTGATCGGCAGAACGTCCGGACGCACCATCTCCATCCCGGTCTGGTTCGCGTGGAACGACGACAAGCTTTACCTCCTGCCGGTCGAGGGATCAGATACACAGTGGTACAAGAATGTGCTTAAGAACCCTTCGATTCGGATCGCCGCGCGGGGTGCCGAGGCTGAATTCAAAGGTGTTCCAATCACTGACTCCGCACAAGTGTCGTCCGTGGTCGCTACCTTCCGCGCCAAGTACGGAGCCAGCGACGTGAAGAAGTACTATTCAAAGTTCGACGTCGCCGTCCTCGCGCAGAGGCAATGACCGCCATCACCTATGCCAAAGGAGGTATTCTTGAACGCGTGAAGGCCGACAGCAAATCAACGTATCCCGAGAGGTCACCCAAGATTCGGGGTCCAAGCGAGCCAGACACGACTGCGTTAGCCCGCTCGATCGCTGCGTATGCCCCTCACGATGGCACTTTTGATCTACGCATTCCTGGTTTGCATGCCAGCTGGTTTTCGCGAATAAACACGGACTGCGTGCACGCCCTGCAGTCGCCCGCGTTATGCCTCATCGTGCAAGGAGCGAAGACCGTCATCGTGGGGCAGGAAGCATACCAGTACGATGCGTCGCGTATGCTGGTGTTCTCCGTTGCTCTTCCGGTGGCTGCCCAAATCACGCGAGCAAGCGATTCCGAGCCTTACCTGGCGGTCAGGCTGGACCTCAACCCGCTCAAGATTGGCGAGCTGGTCTTCAAAGTATTTCCGCAAGGTCTGCCTCCGGTCCAAGAGCGAACGGCCGTTTACGTAGCCCCGCTCGACGCCGGCGTCGTCAACGCGGCGACGAGGTTAGTGGGCTGTCTTGCGCAGCCCGGGGACGCTGAACTCCTGGCCCCGCTTGTGGTGGAGGAGATTTTGATCCGGCTGCTCCGCAGCTGCATTGGCGCTCGTGTGGCCCAAATGGGATTTGCGGAATCGAGCGTGCACCGCGTCGCCAAGGCCATTTCCTGGCTGCGGGCTAACTTCTCCCAACCCATGAAGGTCGAAGAACTGGCTGAGCTGGTGCACATGAGTGTTTCCTCTTTCCACGAGCATTTTAAGTCGGTCACCTCGATGAGCCCACTGCAGTATCAAAAAGCGCTGCGGCTTCAAGAGGCAAGGCGGCTCATGTTGTCCAACATGATGGACGCCGGCGCTGCGAGTCAGCATGTGGGGTATCTAAGCGCTTCGCAGTTCAGCCGAGAATACCGTCGCTTCTTCGGGAGCGCGCCAACAAGGGACATGGCCAGACTGCGCCAAGACCCGCGACCCGCGGGTGTCACCCAGTTAGGGACGACGGCATGACGGCACTCGCCGGATGGGAGAACTTCTACGTCATTGTCGGCTCGTCGGCCGGCGCGCTGATCGGATTGCAATTTGTGGTGATAACCCTGATCGCCGACATGCCGATTCGAGGGGGCCAGGAGCAGGCCGGCGAGGCCTTTGCTACGCCGACGATCGTTCACTTCGGAGCCGCGCTGTTGCTGTCAGCGATTCTAAACGCTCCCTGGCAGGCGGTTGCCGGCCCTGCAGTTCTTTGCGGATTGCTGGGCCTCAGTGGGCTCCTGTACGAGATCATCGTGGCTCGACGTATGCAAAGACAAATCGCGTATACGCCTGAGTTTGAAGATTGGCTGTTTCATGCTCTGTTGCCCTTCGCCGCATATGCAACGCTTGCCGGATCGGCGTACGCGGCTCTTGCCCATGCGCACGAGGCCATGTTTGGCGTTGCCGCGGCGGCACTGCTGCTGCTCTTCATCGGCATTCATAACGCGTGGGATGCCACTACCTATCACGTGTTTGTCAACCGCGGACGAGAAGCAAATGAGCGGCCGCGCTGAGGCGTCAAAGCCCCGGCGCGCTCCTTGTCTAGGAAGCAAACCTACCATAGAGTTTCTCTGTGGAGACCTTCGCTAAAGAATTTGAGCCGCATCCATTGCTGAAGAACGGGCATGCGATGACGATCGCGGCAGCATTCGTGCCCCGTCGATTCGATCTTCCGCCGGCGGAGGCTCGACGTTTTCAAGTGGACCAGGATTCCTCGTTGCTCGGGCATTGCCATTGGCAGCCGGGGAAGAGAAAGGAAGCGCCGCTTCTCGTTTTGGTGCATGGGCTGGAGGGCTCGAGCGATTCGAATTACATGCGAGGCATCGCCGAGAAAGCGTTTCACCGCGGCTTTCACGTCGTGCGTTTGAACCAGCGGAATTGCGGCGGAACCGAAGCGCTGACTCCCACGCTTTACAACTCCGGGATGAGTGGCGACTATCGCGCCGTCTTTGAAGAACTCTCGGACGGCGACGGATTCGAACAGGTCTTTTTCGCGGGATACTCGATGGGAGGAAATCTGGTCGCGAAGATGGCGGGCGAATTTGGCACTGCTGCGCCTCCTGCTTTGCGCGCGGCCTGCACCGTATGTCCCGCTATAGACCTGGCCCCCTGTGCCGACGCGCTCGAACGCTGGGACAACTATCCTTACCAGCGCCATTTTGTTTCCGGTTTGATGTCCCATTACTCACGGAAGCAAACGCTGTTCCCGAGGCTGTACTCGACCAATGGGTTACCGCCAATTCACACCGTCCGTCAATTTGACGATTTCATCATCGCTCCGCGCTTTGGCTATCGCGATGCTCAGGACTATTACGAAAGCGTCAGCGCCAAGCGCGTTACCGCTGAGATCCGCGTGCCATTCCTTCTCATCACCGCGCAGGACGACCCGTTTGTGCCGTACTCTTCGTTTCTGGCGGCAAAAGTCGCCGCCAATCCAGCGATCCGCCTCATCGCACCGCTGCGCGGCGGCCATTGTGGCTTTGTTTCGAAACACGCCGGCACCGAGCGCTTCTGGGCCGAGCAGCGCATCGTGGATTTCTGTCGCCATCACACGCTTGTCTGAGTGGCTTCGCTCTCTTCACTGCCCATCAGCAAAACCGTCTCGCACAAGCCGGAGCGCCCCTGAGCGTCGCCGACGTCGCTCTCGCGGCAGTGAAAGGGAACCTCTGATGCCGTAGTTGTTTGTGCATGGCGAAGAAGAGGTTTATCTGTGCAGCCCGCTGTTGTCAAGACAGAGGACAGGAAACACGGGGAAGGCCCCTCGTGAAGACGCCCGACTCGTTGAACCTAGTTCAAAGGAGGCTGACGGTCACTCGCAAGACGAAGTCTGCTCAGCATTCAAACGGCGTTGCGAGCGCCTGCCCGGAATATAAGGCCCTGCCTCACCGGAGTTCTCGGGAGAGCCGCACAGGAATTTGCCGTCCGCCCTGCCGTTGACTTGCCTGAAAAAAAGGAGGTGCCTCGAAGGCACCTCCTCGAAGCAACCCACGAGATGAAGCTTAGAAAACCAGCTTCAGTCCCAGGGTCATGGAGCGAATCCCGCCGCTGAAGAACCTGTCCGGCCGGAGAAAATTGGGGTCGGTTGGCAACGCGAACCCTTGAGTCGTGGTTGCCGTTGTAACGCCGGCGGTACTGAAGATATTGCCGTTGCTGAGGGCAAAGTTGGGGTGGTTGAGAATGTTGAAAACATCCGCCTTCACCAGCAAGTATTTCCCTTCTCCGAAAAACGTCTTCTTGCCGACGGAGAGGTTCAGTACACCGAAGCCTGGTGTCGTGAGGCTATTCCTGCCCACCGTGGCTCTGGCACCGGGTCCGGTGACCAAGTATCTGGCATTCGGATTGACCGGGGTATAGCCGATGGCCGGAAAGAAAGTGTTGCCTGTGGGATCGCTGGGACTGAAGCAAGCCCCACCGGCTGCCACGCCGGTCGGAGTGTTAAATGCACCCGGGCCACCGTTCGATAGCCCGGTCTTTCCACCCGGTAGTTCGCACACGGCGTAGACATCGGAACCAGTTCTACCTGTCCCAAAGGTGTTCAGCACTACGCGGTCACCGGCGGAATCGCCGTTGCCGTTCGAGTCGATGCCCGATTGAAGGGTGACCGGTTGGCCTGTCTGAGCGAGAAACACCGACCCCAACTGGTAGCCGTTCAGGACGCTTTTCAGGAAGCTGCTCTCGGTCTTAGCTTGCGGTAGATCATAAACCCAAGAGAGCGCCAGTTTGTGCCGCACGTCCAAGTCCGAGCTCGCCCAATCTTCGGACAGTCGGTTCGTATCCTGAGCGCGCCGGGGGTTCAGCAGGCTGGTGAAGAACTCGTTCGTCGAGTTGTCGGTCGTGTGCGAATAGGTGTAATTGGCGTTGAACGTTAGTCCCAACCGTGATCTCTGGATGAAGTCGACGGAACCAGCGTGGTACTTGCTTCCGCCCAGGGGGGGATCAGAGGTCACGTTCCCGTGGAATCCGCACCTCGTCGCGGATCCGTCCGTGCAGGGGAAATTCGCATAGATGTTCGGGTTAAAGCTGTTGAAAGGTCCATCCGTTGGCGTGCTGGCGTTCCACGTTGCCGGCACGTCCGACGCCTGAAGAAACGTTGGCAATGGTGCGATACCCGCGTCGAATGCGCTTATTTTGTTGCGCCTGAACTGAACGGGCAGTTCCAAACCGCGAGTGCCCAGATAACGGACCTCAATCGTCGCATTTCGGTAGACCTCGTGCTGAACGCCCAGCGACCAGGACAGGATTTTGGGCATGACGGTGTCGTCGATGTAGGCGGTGGTCAGGGCCCGCGCCTGCGCTTGGTTCGCGGGAGCGATGTAAGTTGCCGGCAGACCGCCGTTCTGCAAAAAGGCCGTTCCCCCATTCGTGCACCACGCCGGTTTATTCGAAAGGGTACAGGCCGAAGCTTCGTTCATTTCGCTTTGCAACTGGGGCGGCAAAGTGATGGAAGCGAAGTTCTGGAACTTCCAGCCATAGGCAATTCCGCCGCCCCCGCGAATGGAGGTTTTGCCCTTCCCTGTCGGGTCATACGCAAACCCGATGCGCGGGCCAATGTTGTTCTTGTCCGTTCTTGGCTCGCGGAAGGTGATCACCCCGGGAACGCTCGAAATGGCATTCACGGCCTGGGCGTTAGAGCCAACGGGGTTTGTCCAATACTCGTAACGCACACCCAGGTTCAAGGTCAGTCGAGGATTAAACTTAAAGTCATCCTGGACGAACCCCGCAAACAAGCTCTGCGTGCCAAGAAAGCTGCCGGTGCCGGCCCCTCGCAGTGTCCTGCTCGGCACGTCGGGAACAAGGTCGTTTATCAACGTCTGCGTTGTGAGATACCAGTTATCCCCGTTGCTCCGCGGCAGGAAGAACTGCGGATAGATGAAGTGGGTGTACTGGCCGCCGAACTTGAAAGTATGCTTCCCGTGCGCCCAGGAAGCAGTGTCCGCCAGTTGGTACGTATTTTGGCGTTGGTGCTGGACATCACTGGGCCCAATGGTATTAAAACCGAGGTCGCCGATCGTGACATCTCCAGGGCAAACGCTGCAATTGTTTGTCAACCCCAGGAAGAAAAACGAATATTGAAGATGCAGATCGTTGACCCAATGGCTGTTGATGGTCCAGGCGTCGGTTAGCGCGATTTTGCGATTGTTAATGGGTTCATTCTGATTAAAAACCGCTTGGGTCGAATTTACCGGCAAAATGAATTTCTCTTGGTTGAAGGTGAAGCGGGCGCCAAGCTGATGCTTCCCCCTGGTGTAATCGGCATTCACCTGAGCGTCATGCTCTCTCTGAAAAACGGGGCTGATGATGGTGAGATTTCCGATGGGGACGTTGGTCCCGTTGACAGCTACTGTGCCGGCGTCGTTCGCCGGCGCGATAGGAAAGTTGGCCAGAATGTTCGAGACGGCTGTGTCCGCCGCCATGGACTTGAGCGCATTCAAACCGCTCGCGGTGGGGGCCAGCAGCGGCGTAGGCGTTCCCGCTCCGTGCAGCGTGGTGTATTCATAGGCACCGAACAGGAAAAGCTTGTCTTTAATAATCGGGCCCCCGACAGTGCCGCCAAATCGGTTGTTGTCAAAGGCCGGCTGACCCGGAATTGTCCCGCTGGTGATAGCCTGCTTGGTCAATTGATCCACGGAGTTGTAGTTTCTGTTCTGGTTGTACCATTCGCCTGATCCGTGCCAGTTGTTCGTGCCGGTTTTGGTGACCAGGACGAACTGCCCACCGGAGGAATGGCCATACTCCGCGCTGAACTGGTTCGTTTGCAGTGCAAACTCGGCGACCGCATCCGGGATGACCGTGGAATTAGGGCCGGTTACCCCTAGGTTGTTGTCGTCCACGCCGTCAATCACGAAATTGTTTTCCCGCGGGCGAGTTCCTCCCACCGATCCGCCAACTCCCGTCACCCCTCCGGGCTGTGCAACAACATTGGGAGCGAGCACTGCGAGGTTTAGTGGGCTGCCATTTAGTGTGCCGGCTGCTTGCGGAAGGTTTGACACATCGCTTGCATTGAATTCATTCGCTAGCGAGGAGGAACTTGTCTGCACCTGCACCGCTCCGGCGCTGACTTCAATGGTTTCTGTCGCTCCGCCGAGTTCGAGCTGCGCATCCGCCACGTTGTCCTGATCCGCCAAGACTGGGACCTCATTTTTGACGTACCTCTTAAATCCCGCTACCTCTATCGTGACTGTGTACCTGCCGGGCAGAATGCTCGGGAAACTGTAGGTACCCGCTGTAGTCGTCGCGATCTTTGTGGAAACTCCGGTTTCTTTGTTGGTGGCGGTGACTTGGGCATTTGCTACGGCGGCGCCCGCCGGATCTAGCACCTGCCCCCGGAGCGTGCCGGTAGTTCCCTGAGCAAACGCGGACACAGAAAAAAACAGCGCTGTGGCCATGGCCAGCAGCGCGAAAACAACACCCCCCGAGCGATGGGTCGCGTATCGACAAGGCCCACCGACGGTTCTCCCTTCACGATTCATACTCTCCTCCGTTTGAATGACGAGTCGATTCGCCTTTTGCGGCTTCAACCCTCACAACCGAACCACGCCCAAACGCCGATCATGCAGCCTTGAGCTTGGCCGAGCGGGGTGCAGGTCAAGCGCCATTAGCAGTTGATATTAAGGTTTAGATTTTTCTATGACTTACATGCCAATTTGGACTGAGCAAGAAATCAACCCTCAATACTTTTGGAGGTTTTATCTGATTTAGATTCAAGTATGCGGAGTGGCCAAACTCAAAACCCCGGGGCCGCTCGGTTAGCAGAATCTGTGGCGGCAGTCCGACTCGGCAGTGCAATCGTCCGCGAAGATCGGAGGGCGACGCCATAGACACAAGAGTCCCTGCCTCAGGCTTGGGCGAAAGCCAGACGCATCACAAGGCTGCAAAGCCAGGATTGTGATAATCTCACCGAGCATGAATCCAGAGAATAATTTCGCGAGTTTTTGGCCGGAGTATGTGCGCGCGCACAGCCGGCCGGGCACGCGGGCGATGCACCTAACGGGAACGCTGGTCGGGTGGGCATTGCTGCTTGCGGCAGTGGCGCTACGGCGCTGGTGGTGGATCGCACTTGCGCTGGTTGTTTCGTATGCGCTGGCGTGGATCTCCCACTTCTTTGTGGAGCACAATCGGCCAGCCACATTCGAACATCCGTTGTGGTCTTGGTGGGCGGACCAAAAGATGGTGGCGCTGATACTCATGGGAAAGATGGGCGAAGAAGTTCGCCGCTGCTCGGCGGGAAATTAGAGAATGCAAGACGTCGCGATGGAAATAGACGTAGGAAACTGGAAATACAAAAACTCGGCTCACACCAAGCTTAAGGGTTACTCGGTACGGATGGCGAGGATATCTTTGCCGCGAACGCGGATCTCGACGCCGATAGGCGGGCGCAAGTCGGAACCTTGTACGATCCCTCCACGCACAAAGAAGTCTCCCGGAAGATTCGTCATCTTGAGCGGATCGAAAACCGTGCGGCTACAGGGATTCCCAACCATGGGATGTTTCGCGGCGCTGAAGCCGTAATCCGTGTTTAGTTTGGCCAGGTCGGTGACGTACTCGAGCCGGCAGTCCCCATACGGTGAACTGACGGAAAAAGCCCAGTAGCCCCTGGCCTGCGATGCAGAGCCCGTCGGCAGGCGGATCAACATTGCAGGAATGTTTTCGCCGCTGAGTTCATTCCGAATAAAGAACTGTTTGAAGGACCAGGGCTTGGCCATTTCTTCGATGTTGGCGATGCCGGGCGATGCTTGGGTGGCGTGAGGCATCAGGGTACTCGCGTCTGGAGCCGGCGTGGGAACGTCGATTTGCGGCTGATCCGCGAGGCTAGGTTCGGCCTGCCCGGGATGAAGCGCCCAGCGCGCTCCCAGGAAAACAACGAGAAGCACGGCGAGAAGTCCGATTCCGAGTTTGAGGGAAGAATCGCGGGAAGCCGGTGGGGTGCCGGGCGAGGAGACGCCAGGGATTTGCGGCATGTCCGCCTTGAAGCGATCCGATGGGGGCTGCTCGGGCATAAAGGCTTCGCCCTGTCTTTATACTGGAAACCCAGTCGATATTCAAAGCCTGAACAGTCGCAATTCTGACGGGGGCCGCGAATGGAGCGAGCCGTGCAGCCCATTCGCGCCCGCCCAAAAGAAACCGTTGCGGCTCATTCCCCGGGGCTTGACGCCCCTCCCTCCCGTGCGCCGGAATGACCGCCTTGCGAC
>DATAIH010000161.1:0-32175 GCA_036262755.1 Candidatus Acidiferrum sp. | reverse complement strand
GTGCTTGCGCAAGACATTCCTGCCGCGGAGGTGGCGGGGGGTTACTCGTTCCTCAAAGTCGTCAAGGGCTCGAGCCAGACGGCGGAAGGCGGCAGTGGTTCAGTGGCAGTCAACTTCAACAGTTGGCTCGGGGCGGTCAGTGATTTTGCTCTTTATCACTCCTCGGCTATTGGACCGGGGTTGGCGGCGGGGACCTACACGTTTGGGCCGCGGTTCTCCTATCGTCATTGGCGAAGAATTACCCCGTTCACGCAAGTTCTCCTCGGCGGAGTGCGCTATGCGGACAACGGGTTTGTCTTTGCGGCCGGCGGAGGAGCGGACGTTCGACTGGACCACGCCGGACGATTCGCGCTGCGGCCGCAAGCGGAATACTTTGGCTTCCGGGCGGATGGCGCGACGACAAACACGGTGCGTCTGAGCATCGGCATCGTGTTGCGCATCGGAAGAAAATCAGTTTATAAATGAGCCCCACCACGGCGTGAAGGCGTTGATCCAGGCCTGGCGGGTGTGCCCCGCAGGAGCATCCGGAATCGCGGCGGATGGCGGCCAAGCGCAGGCGGCCACCGGCAGGAAAAGGACGATCGAAGCAAATCTGCGCCGCATGATTACCTCCAGGCCAAAGCGTCGCCGGGTTGGTGAACGCGGCCACCGGCACTACCTTGCTTCCAGCCGGGCTCGGTTTGTTATCATGCCGGGAGCCGGGGGAGAGTCTCGCTAACGGAGATCGGTCCAATGGTTGAGGACTTGTCGAAATATCATCGCCCGATTGGCACTTTGCTTGATTGCAGTTTCCGGGCTGAGGACCGGGAAGGTTATCGCCTGAGCGCAGAACAAATCGAATTCTTTCATGAGCGCGGATATCTCGAAGGGATTCGCATCTTGCGCGACGAGCAGGTGGAAGTCCTGCGCGGCGAACTCGAACAACTGATGAGTCCAGAGCATCCCGGGCGGCATTTGTTCCACGAATATCATTCCAATGAATCGGCGGACCCACAGCGCGTGCTATTTCATGCGCTGGGCGCGTGGCGCGTGCTGCCCGGATTTCATGATTTGTTGTGGAATCCGGCGTTTCTGGTGCCGGCATCGCAACTCCTTGACGGGCCGGTGCGCTTCTGGCACGACCAGCTCTTCTGCAAGCCGGCGCGGCATGGAGGAGTGGTGGCGTGGCATCAGGATTATTCCTATTGGACAAGAACCACGCCGCTGGCCCACCTCACTTGCTGGATCGCGCTAGACGATTCGACACGCGAGAACGGATGTTTGCATTATGTTCCGGGAAGCCACAAGTGGCCGGATTTGCCCAAACCGGTTTTGGCGGGAGGGTTGGAAGAAAGCCGGAGCAGTTTGCCGGAAGAATTGCAAGAAAAGTTCAAGCCTGTGCCAGTGGAAATGAAAAAAGGAGAAGCCTCGTTTCATCACGCGCGAACCATGCACGGGTCGGGAGCAAACGACACGCCCCGGCCACGCCGCGCGACGGTGATCAACGCTTTCCTGGATGGTGTGGTGTCCAATTCGAATGAGCCGCTGCTCGAAGGCGTTCCCGTCATTCCTCGAGGTCACCAGATGGGCGGGCAGTTCTTTCCGTTGTTGTTCCGGTAGCGCAGGCTACGCTGGATGAGAAGCGCGAGGTTCGATGCTCGGGATCGTTCGGGTGCGGCGGCGTTTCCGTTGCTCATAGAGGCCTCCTCATCGCGTGCAGCGGAGTAGGTAACAGAACTTGAGCGGATGAGCCAAACGGTTTTAGGAACCAGACTGCGGGTGGCCTAAAAGCCAGGCCACGACCTTGAAGAGGACCGCGCCAAACAGGGCGGCGCCCGGGATGGTAAGGATCCAAGCCCAGACGATGCGGCGCGTGATGCCCCAGCGAACGGCAGACAGGCGGCGGGTTGCGCCGACACCCACGATCGCTCCGGTAATGGTGTGCGTGGTGCTGACCGGAATTCCGAAAATGGCGTTGGCAACGATGGTGATCCCCCCGGCTGTCTCAGCCGAGAAGCCGCCAAAGGGCGTAAGTTTGGTGATGCGCTGGCCCATGGTTTTGATGATGCGCCAGCCCCCCGCCATGGTTCCGCCACCCATCGCCAAGTGACAGCAGATAATGACCCAGAAAGGCACGGGAAGTTTCCCGCCGGCAGTGGTGTGAAGAAGACCCCCCGCGACAAGTGCCGCGGTGATGATGCCCATGCCCTTTTGTGAATCGTTGGTGCCATGCCCCAGGCTGAAAAGGGCGGCGGAAAAAAGCTGTAATCGGCGGAACCAGCGGTCGACTTTCAACGGGCGCTGGCGGCGGACGATCCAGCTCGTAAGGGTGGTGAGAAGAATGGCCAGCACCATGCCGACAATGGGCGAAAGAAAAATGAAAACCACCGGTTTGACCCAGCCCCCGAGGATCAACGCCTTAAACCCCGCGTACGCGACAGCCGCGCCGCCGTAAGCCCCCATGAGCGCGTGCGAAGAGCTTGTGGGTAACCCGAGGACCAAGGTGGTGAGGTTCCAGGTGATGGCTCCCAGAAGGCCGGCCAGAATCACCTGTTCGTTGATCAGTTCGATCTGCACCAGGCCCTTGCCGATGGTGCCGGCGACCGCCGTGCCGAAGAAGAAAGCCGCAATAAAGTTCCAGAAGGCGGCCCAAGCGACTGCGGTGAAGGGTTTGAGTACACGCGTGGAAACGACGGTCGCAATGGAATTGGCGGCATCGTGCCAGCCGTTTGAGAATTCAAATGCCAGCGTGAGGGAAACAACGACGAGGAGGAGAGAGAAGCCGGTCATGCGCGCGTCTCGGGACACCGAACGGAAAAGAGGGATTCCTCGGCTGCGGGCCGGAGTGAGCCTTCGGCCCTCCGCTCGGAATGACAGGGGTTGGTTTTCCCAAGACGCAAAAGGTCGTTAGACATGGGGAATCAGGCAGACTTCAGGATGACGCCTTCGATGACGTTGGCGACATCTTCGCACTTGTCGACGGCGGTTTCGATGACTTCGTAAATCTCCTTCCACTTGATGATCTGCACCGGGTCTTTTTCCTCGTCGAAGAGCTGGGCGATCAAAATTCGGCACACACGGTCGCTGTCGTTCTCGAAGCGGTTGATTTCGATGCAATGCTTAAGGGCACTGTCGGGCGTTTCCAGGGCGCGCACCGCGGATTCGACTTCTGCAGTGGTGGCCACCAGGATTTTGACGAGATCCAGCGTGCCAGGGCGAACCGCATCGACGCGATAGAGGACGAAGCGGCTGGCGGCAGCGTCGATGAGGTCGATCACGTCGTCGAGCTGGCTGCAAAGTTCGTGAATGTCTTCGCGGTCGAAAGGGGTGATGAAGGTCTGGTTTAGCTTGGTGAAGATGGCATGAGTGATTTCATCGCCTTCGTGCTCGAAAGCTTTGACGATTTGCACCTGCTCGGGGACGCCGGTGTAATGCTCGAGCATTTTGAGCAAAGCGTTGGCGCCTTCGTGGATGTTGGCGGCTTGTTTGGCAAAGAGGTCAAAAAAGCCCTCTTCGCGCGGGAGGAAGCGCTGCAAAAGTCCAGGCATGTGAGTGACTCCCCCCTGAGGAGTCTGTGGCTAAAGCAGGGAGAGTGTAAGCGATGGACGGAGAGGAGGCAACCGCAGCGGGCCTACGCGATCGCCAGACCGGGGGGAGTCGTGTCGAACGGTGAGGGAAGGTTACGCGCCGTGACTTGCCAAAACAAAAGGGGCGGACCGGAGGACCGGACCGCCCTTCTTATGCCGATTGAGGTTTGAACGAACCTCGAGAACAAGGCTGGGCTTAGTACATGCCGCCCATGCCGCCTGCGCCAGGGGCGCCGGCAGCGGCTTTTTTGTCCTCTTCCTTGAGTTCGGCAACCAGTGCTTCGGTCGTGAGCATCAAGCCCGCGATGGAGGCTGCGTTCTGCAGCGCCAGGCGGGTGACCTTGGCCGGGTCGATGACGCCCATCCTCACCATATCGCCGTATTCACCGGTCTCCGCGTTGAAGCCGTAGTTCTCTTCCTTGGATTCGCGGATCTTGCCGATCACCACGGCGCCTTCTGAACCTGCATTCAGGGCAATCTGACGGGCGGGTTCTTCCAGAGCGCGCTTCACGATGCCCGCACCAACGGCTTCGTCGTCGTGGAGCTTGAGCTTCTCGACTGCGGCCAGGCAGCGGATCAGTGCGCTACCGCCGCCGGGAACGATGCCTTCCTCGACTGCAGCGCGAGTGGCGTGCATGGCATCCTCGACACGAGCTTTCTTTTCCTTGAGCTCGGTCTCGGTGGCCGCACCAACCTTGATCACCGCTACGCCGCCAACGAGTTTGGCAAGGCGCTCCTGGAGCTTCTCCTTGTCATAGTCGGAGGTGGTGTTTTCAACTTGTTGGCGAATCTGCTTGACGCGGCCTTCGATTTCGGACGGCTTGCCAGCGCCTTCCACGATGGTGGTATTGTCCTTATCGATAGTGATTTTCTTGGCGCGGCCGAGGTCCTCGATCTTCACGTTCTCGAGCTTGATGCCGAGATCTTCCGTGATGGCCTTGCCTCCGGTCAGGGTGGCGATGTCTTCCAGCATAGCCTTGCGGCGGTCGCCGAAGCCTGGGGCCTTAACCGCGGCGCACTGCAGCGTGCCGCGGAGCTTATTGACCACCAGAGTGGCAAGCGCTTCGCCTTCCACTTCTTCCGCGATGATCAGCAGAGGCTTGCCAGCCTTGGCGATGCCCTCGAGCAGAGGCAGCAGGTCCTTCATGGAGCTAATCTTCTTCTCATGGATGAGGATTCGGACATCTTCGAGCACGCATTCCATGCGGTCCGGATCAGTGATGAAGTAGGGCGAGAGGTAGCCGCGGTCGAACTGCATGCCTTCCACAACCTCGAGCGTGGTCTCCATCGTCTTCGATTCCTCGACGGTGATGACGCCGTCCTTGCCCACCTTCTTCATGGCTTCGGCGATGATGCCGCCGATTTGCTTGTCGTTGTTGGCGGAAATGGTGCCGACCTGCGCGATCATTTCGCCCTTGACATCCTTGTGGAGCTTCTTGATTTCGTCGACGGCAACTTCGACGGCCTTTTCTATGCCGCGCTTGAGAGCCGTGGGGCTGGCGCCCGCCGCGACGGTCTTCACGCCTTCGCGAAAGATGGCCTGCGCGAGTACGGTCGCGGTGGTGGTGCCGTCACCGGCCACGTCGGAAGTCTTGGAAGCGACTTCGCGCACCATCTGCGCGCCCATGTTCTCGAGGGCATCTTTCAGCTCGATTTCCTTGGCTACGGTCACGCCGTCCTTGGTGATGACGGGCGCTCCGAACTTCTTTTCGATCACCGCGTTGCGGCCCTTGGGGCCGAGGGTGATCTTTACTGCGTCGGCGAGAGCGTTCACGCCCCGCAATATCGCTTGGCGGGAATTCTCACCAGTTACAATCTGCTTCGCCATTTCTCGATTCCTCCTGATAATCTTCGAACGAACTGCAAAATCCCCATAGAAAAGCACGGGTCCGAAGACCCGCCACTACCGCCAGGCTCATGCCCGGCGTTAGAAACACTACTTGCGCGACCCGGCAGCCTTGGCCGCGCCGCTCAGCTTCGCCAGGATCTCTTCCTCGCGAAGGATGAGGTACTCTTGGTCTTCAATCTTTATTTCCGTACCGCTGTACTTGCCAAAGAGGACGCGGTCGCCGGCCTTGACGTCGAGAGGGATCAACTCGCCTTTCTCGCGCTTGCCAGCCCCGACGGCGATGACTTCGCCCTCCATGGGCTTTTCTTTCGCAGAGTCAGGGATGATGATGCCACCCTTGACTGTTTCCTTCTCTTCAATGCGCTTCACGATGACACGGTCGTGCAGCGGGGTGAGATGTACTGCCATCTTGGACAACCTCCCTAGGTGATCTTGCGCTTTTTGTGAGTGATTTTATGGAAGCGGAAGAGCTTTAGCACTCCTCGCAACCGACTGCTAATATAGCATGAAAGCCTTGCGTGTCAAGCATTTCGCTGACATTTCGCGGGAACCCACCGAGACCCGTGGCCGTAGGTAAGGCCTTTAGTTGCAGAGGCTTATATAGTGCAGTAAAAACCTTGCACTTGGCGATTGCCTTGCTAACCTTGCGCAGAGTAGGATTCACGAAGGTTTCTTTCGCGCATTCATCAACCGACCACGATTGCGACGGACCAGATTCCATGGACTTGCTGCTCTATCTCCGGTTGATTGGCTATACCTGCGGCACCCTGATCGAGCTCTTCTGGATGGTCGTGATTCTGGGGTACCGCAGACAGCGGAATTTCGAGCGCGTGTTCTTTTTCCTTTGCCTGGCGTTCTTTCTTTTCTATGGTGGTTCGCTGCTCGCCCTCAACTCGCAAATCCATTACTCCAAGCCGCCCGCGGGCGTCGAGGGCTTTGCCATCGTCATTATCTCCGCGGGCCTGTGCATGTCCCCGGCTCTGCTGCTGCATCTGCACATGGAGTATGCGGACACCCGCGGTTTGCTTCAGGTCAAGGAATGGAAGAGGGGAGTATTGGCTCTTTTTTACCTTGCCGGATTGCACCTGGCATTTCACCGCATTCCTTTGCTTTTGCAGCCGGGGGCCTTCGACTTCATCGGACCGGGAAACTCCCTGGGCACGGGTTTCGCCATCGTGCTATCGGTGGCGCTGGCCTGGTGTGCAGGCTGGGAGAGGCGCTTCGCGACAACCGCTCCTGACAAGCCGCAGCGCCATTTTCACTGGGCCCTGCTGTTCTTCTTTGCGATCGCGTTTCTCGGCACCGCCGTCTTGCATGTAGCCCCCTATCCCATTCCTCGGCCAACCCGCCAGGCCCTGGAAACGGCTTTTGCACTCCTGCCGATCGTGCCGTTCACCGTGCTCATGGACCTGGTGTACCGCAGGAACTTCCTGCAGATCGGCAGGCAGAAGAATCTGCTGTATGCCGTTTCCGCGACTTTCCTTGCGCTGCTTTACCTCGGCTTGGTGCGCCGCGTGGGCCTTTGGTTGGAGCCGCTGCTTCCTCCGGAAGCTTCCGCGGCGATCCTGCTGTTCGTGCTGGTGATTTTCATCGAGCCGCTGCAGCGCGCGCTGGGACGAATTCTGCGAGAGACGGCGCAACTGGAAATGGACCGCGTTCAGAAGCTGATGACGGAAATCCAGAAGGAAGCGCGGCAGGGGAATGTCACGGGGCTCCTCAATTTCATCGGCCGCAGCATTAAGGAGCAGCTGGAGCTACGCGACGTGTGGCTGGATATCCCGGATGGGAAGAGGTCTGGCCTCGTGGAACCGCGATCGGAGGAACCCAGGGCGGCGCTGGCCTTCGATCCGCGCGAATTCCCTATTCGGCGCGGGGGAAAAACGGAAGGAGTGCTGCACGTCGAACCCCACGGGGCGATTATCTCGGGAGACACGCGTGCCGCGCTGGAGTTCTTGTGTGAGCAATTGCCGGGGGCGCTCGATTTGTGCCGGTTAATCGACGAGAAGTTGCGGCTGGAAAGGGAGTTGGCCGAGCGGGAGCGGCTGGCCCTGGTGGGGCAAATGGCGGCAAGCATTTCACATAACTTGAAGAATCCGCTGGGCGCGATGAAGACCATTCTGCAAGTACAGCTGGAAAATCCCGAACTGCCGCAGTCGATTCGCGGCGAGGCCAAGATGCTGCTGGAGGAAATTGGAAGGCTTTCTGCGAAACTGAATCAGTTGCTCCAGTTCAGCAGGCCGGCGGTGCGCCGAGGCGAAGGCGTGGCGCGTTGTGATGCCGCGGCGGTGATCGAAGAGGTGGCGGGCGTCTTGTCGCATGAAGCAGAGCGGCGCGGGCTCAAGTTGAGCGCGGACATGAGAGGCGTCCACGTCGAGGTGGCGGTGAGCGCGGAGGCCTTGAATGACATTGTTTCGAACTTGGTGGTGAATGCCCTGGAGGCCACTCCCAGCGGAGGAAGGGTAAGCGTGAAGGCCGTCGAGGAGAGCGGAAATCTATGCGTATTGGTGGAAGATGAAGGGCCGGGAATTCCATCGGCACTGCGGGAAAAGATTCTGCAGCCGTTCTTTACGACGAAATCACGAGGCACCGGCTTGGGTTTGGCGATCGTGGCGCGACGTGTTGCGGAATTTAACGGCAAGGTGGATTGGGAGAGTCCCGTGAAAGATGGGCTCGGCACGCAATTTAAGGTGACCTTGCCGATCGAGGCAGCAGGGAAGTAACAGAGTTCGCGAGGAACAGAACCGTGAAAACGATACTAATCGTGGATGACGAGCCGGCGGCGAGATACGGGCTCCGCAAGGCGCTTGATACCACCTATCGGATTGCAGAAGCGGATTCCGCGGAAGCCGCGCGCGAGGCGCTGAGGCGCCAGCAACCGGATTTGGTGCTGTTGGACGTGGTGCTGCCCGGGCAAGATGGGTTGTCATTCTTGAAGTGGATGCGCGAGCAGGGAAGCGAGCTGCCCGTGCTTATGGTATCTGCGCTGGACACGGCAAAAACGGCGGTCGAAGCGCTGCAGCTTGGAGCAGCGGACTACCTGGTAAAAGGATTCGAACTGGACGAGCTGCGGCAGCGGGTGGCGAATTTGCTGAAGCTGGCGACGCTCGAAAAGGAGAACGACGCACTGCGGCGCCGCATGGCCACAGAAGGCCAGTTTGGGCAGATGATTGGCCGCTCGGCGGAGATGCGGCGAGCCTTCGAGATGGCCGATCGTGTGGCGCCTACGGACTCGACGGTGCTGATTCTCGGGGAAAGCGGGACGGGGAAAGACTTGTTGGCGCAGGAAATCCATGCGCGGTCGCCGCGCGCGGCGAAGCCGTACGTGGCGGTGAATTGTGCGGCGTTGCCGGAAACGCTGATCGAGTCGGAATTGTTTGGCTACGAGCGCGGCGCGTTTACCGGCGCGGCCCAGCAGAAGAAAGGGAAGTTCGAGCTGGCGACCGGCGGAACGATTTTCCTGGACGAGATTGGCGACATGAACCCGGTGACACAGGCCAAAGTGCTGCGCGTACTCGAAAACCGGACCATCGAGCGGCTGGGCGGGACGCATGCGATTCAAGTAGACGTGCGGGTGATCAGCGCCACGCACCGCAATCTTCCGGCAGAGATTCGCAATGGAAGATTCCGCGAAGACCTGTTTTACCGGCTGCGCGTGGTAACCCTCGAGCTGCCTCCCTTGCGCGCCCACAAGGGCGACATCGCCTTGCTGGCGGAAGCTTTTCTCGAAATGCACGGCCGAAGGGTGGGGCGCACCCTGCGCCTGAGCCGCGAGGCGTTGGCGGCCCTCGAGAAATACGATTGGCCGGGCAACGTGCGGGAACTGAAGAATGCGCTGGAGCGCAGCGTGGTGCTCTGCCGCAAGGAAGAAATTACCGTGGAGGATTTGCCGGCGGAAGCGGCCCGCGGAGAAGCCATCTTGCTGAAACACGACAGCGATCAGGCGGATAACGGAATGGGCGAGCGGGATTTTCGCGAAGCCAAGCGGAAATTCGAAGTGGCATACCTGATGAAGCAGTTGGCCCAGCATCGTTGGAACGTTTCGCGCACGGCGGCAACGATCGGTCTGCATCGGCAAAGCTTGCAGGAAAAGTTGCGCGAGCTGGGGATCCGACGGCCAGGGCGGGAACCGCTGGAAGAGGAGTAGTTCGTTCGTGGCTTTTGGTTGCTAGCAACGAGAGATTAGCGCGATCTGGCTTGCGTGGGAATTTCAACGATGGGCAAGCTCACTCTAAACGGCTACGTTATGGCAGGAGGCGCGAGCACGCGATTTGGTTTCGATAAAGCGCGCGCGGAACTGAACGGCGAGACCATGCTCGCGCGCATGTGCAAGTTGCTTGAGGACGTCACGGGATGCGTAAGCATCGTGGCGCCATCTGGCCGCTACCGAGAATCCGGCGAGCGCCTCGTGGATGATCATTGGCCGGGCGAAGGGCCGCTTGGCGGAATCATCAGCGCATTGATGGACGCGCGCGCAAGAAGTCACGACGAGGGCTGGTGCTTGATCGTAGGTTGTGACATGCCGTTTCTCACGCGTGAATGGCTTGGCTACCTCAAGGATCGCACTTTAACGACCAGGGCCGTGGTCGTCGCGCCGCAGTCGGCACTGGGGCTTGAGCCGCTCTGCGCGTGCTGGCACTCGAGCGCCACAGGCCAGTTGCAGGATTCGTTTGAAGACGGAATACGCAAAGTGACCGACGCGCTGAAACGCGTTAGCATGGACGTTGTCGACGAAAAAGAATGGAAACGATTTGATAAAATAGGGCGGCTCTTCTGGAACATGAATACGCCCGCGGAGTACCGGGAAGCGCTGCGGATCGCGGAAGCACAAGGAAGATGACCGACATACTAAGAATCAACCGAGGCGGGCCCACCAAGCTGAAGTTTCCTCGTGAAGGAAGCGACCTGAAGGGTCAGGGTTATGTCGATCCTCGCTCGGAAAGTTTCTTTGAGTTTCGCGACGTCTGTAAGGCCTTCGACGAACGTCCCGTGCTGGACCACGTCAGCTTCACGGTAAAGCATGGAGAAACCTGCGTAATTATGGGACGAAGTGGCGTGGGAAAGTCCGTCACGTTGAAACACCTCATGGGGTTTCTGAAGGCGGATTCGGGACGGGTCATCATCGACGGGGAAGACGTGACAGATTACACCGAAGAAGAATTTGCCGGAGTTCGCCGGAAGGTGACCATGGTCTTTCAATCCGGCGCGCTCTTTGATTCACTAACGGTGCGCGAGAACATCTCGTTTCCCTTGGATGGCCAGCCGGGGCTGACTGCCGACGACATCGACGAGTACGTTGAGAAGATTGCGCACATGCTCGAAGTGGAACAAGTGCTCGACAAACCCCCCAGTGAGCTGTCCACGGGAATGAAGCGCGCCGTGGCCATCGGGCGCGCGTTCGCCCAGAATCCGGAGGCGATTCTCTACGACGAGCCTACCACCATGGTGGATCCCATTATGGCGGGACACATGGGCGACTTAATTTTGCGATTGAAAGAAGCGTTTCACAAAACCTCGATCGTGGTGACGCATGACACGCACCTGGCGAAGAAGCTAGCCGACACCGTCGTTTTTCTGCAAGAAGGGCGCGTGACGTACTTCGGGGCCTGGGGCGGATTTGAGAGTTCCCACAATCCGTTTCTTATCAATTTCCGCAAGCAAGACGATCTCATTCCCGCGCTGGACGAGACTCTGTGAGCCAGGCCGCGAACGGCTCCTCTGATCCCATCCAGCAGCTTCGCAAAGAGATGGGCTTTTGGGACGTCCTGCTTTTCAACATCGCCACCGTGCTCGGGCCGCGTTGGATCGCAGCAGCCGCGCATAACGGCCCCTCCTCGATTAGCTTGTGGATCATTGCGGCCCTATTTTTCTTTGTTCCCTCCGCGCTGGTGATCAACGAGCTGTCCTCGCGCTTTCCGCACGAGGGCGGGCTGTACGTCTGGTCCAAGGAAGCCTTTGGAGATTTTCACGGATTCGTGGCGGGTTGGTGCTATTGGATTTACACGGTTTTCTATTTTCCCGGTTTGTTGCTCGCGAGCGCATCGATGAGCGCTTATGTGATTGGTGAAAGCGGCGCGCGGCTGGAGCACGACCGCGCGTTCCTCTTGCTGGTGTCCCTGGGATTGTTGCTCGTGGCGGTCGTGCTAAACATCATCGGGCTCAACGTGGGTAAGTGGCTGCAAAATGCGGGCGGCGCCGGCACGTATTTGCCTTTGCTGCTACTGGTGGGGATCGCGAGTTTGCTGTGGGTGCGACACGGATCGGTCACTCACCTCACCGGCGCCAACGTTTTGCCGACGTGGAACTGGGGTACGGTGAATTTCTGGTCGCAAATTGCCTTTGCATTTACCGGCTTGGAACTGGTCTCGGCGATGAGCGCGGAAGTGCGCGATCCGCAGCGAACCTTACCGCGGGCAGTCTACGGTGCGGGAGTGCTGATCGCCGCCATGTACATCGTTGGAACCGTCGCGGTGCTGGCGCTTGTACCTGCCTCGGACGTCTCGGTGACCAGCGGCGTCTTTCATGCCATCACCCTGGGTTCCATCGCGCTGAAGGTCAGTTTCTTTGGAATCCTTGCCGCGGTGCTAGTCACCGTAGGCAATGCCGGCGGCGTCGGCAGCACGGTTGCGGGCATCGCGCGAGTGCCCTTCGTTGTGGGCATCGACCGTTATTTGCCGGCTGCCTTTGGAAAGATTCATTCGCGCTGGAAGACGCCGTATGTTTCGATTCTCGTGCAGGCCATTATTTCGGGGCTGATTCTGCTCGTCAGTCAGATCAATCAGTCGACGCGAGACTCCTACCAACAGCTGGTCGACGCGGCAATCATCCTGTATTTCATTCCGTTCCTGTACATGTTTGCCGCCGCACTACGGCTCTCGCGCCGCAAAGACCGCACCGAGAACAAGCAGGCAGTGCTCATCCCAGGCGGCCTTGCTGGCGTGTGGATCGCCAGTGGAGTGGCGTTTGTCATCACCTTGCTTTCGATCGCTTTGTCGGTGTTTCCGCCGGGAGAAAGTTCCAGCCGAATTTCCTTCCTCGTCAGAACGCTCTTGTGGGTCATCGGAGCTTTGACTGTGGGTTTGGCACTGTATTGGCGAGGGGTGCGCCACAAAGCTGACGAACGCTCGGCGGCTCAGTAGATCGACCAGACACCGGGAGTGGCAAGTTCCAGGGAATGATTGTCCGGGTCGCGAAAGTAAATGCTCGTCCCGCCTCGCGGCCACCGGATACGAGTCTCAACGGCAATCCCCCGCTCGACCAGAAGTTGCTCCCATGCAGGTAGATCTTCGGCAGAAATGGAAAATGCGAGGTGCAGTGGGCCGCTGCCGTCATGCGGACCCAGCGTTCCCTCGGGCAGCTGCGTGACGCGATTCGACGCGCCGCGTTTAAAGAGGAGAAGCACGCTGCGGCCACCGACGCTGTACGCGCGAAATCGCTGGTCACCTTCAATGCGGGTCAGGCCAAAAGTTTCTTCGTAGAAGCGCGACGCGCGATCCAGGTCGTCCACGTAAAGAGAGGTCTCGAGAACGCTGCTCAAAGAAGGCATGGGAAGCTCCCCTACAGGCTAGAAACCTTGTTCCATCAAGCGCGCCAGTGTGAGCGGTGGGGAAGAAACCGCGGCGGTTCGCGCCTGGAGGTAGCGCTCCACGTATTTTCCCAGGATGTCGCCTTCAAGGTTCACCGCGTCGCCGGGCTTTCGGTCGCGGATGTTGGTGCGGTCGTAGGTATAAGGAATGATGGCAGTCTGGGCGATGCCATCGTGCCACCGCGCGACGGTCAGGCTGATGCCGTCAATGCTGATGGAACCCTTCGGCACGATATAGCGGGCGAAATCTTCAGGGACCCGAACGTTGTACCACCAGTTTTCGCCTTCGGGGGTGACATCCGCAACAGAGCCGATGGCGTCTACGTGTCCCAGCACAAAGTGGCCGCCAAACTCCTTGCCCGCACTAAGCGGCTGCTCGAGATTGACGCGCGAGCCGGCGCGAAGCCCCCGGTCACGTGCGCCGAACGACGTTTTGCTCAGAGTTTCGCCGGATAGATCAGCGGAGAAGCGTCCGTTGTGGATTCCTACGATCGTCAGGCAACAGCCGTTCACGGCGATGCTGTTCGCGACCGCGAGCGACGGCCCAAGGGATGGCGCGTGAATCGTGACGCGCCCGCCATCACGATGGACATGCAAAGATTCGATGGTCCCGAGATGTTCGATGATTCCCGTAAACATTTTTTTCTGGCGTGGCTCTGCGATCGAGTGTACAGCATTTCGCGCCGAAGGCGGAAAGCCATAGACTATGTTGGGCGTCCCGTCGCCCGCGAGGTTTCACGATGAAAGCGTGTGTTTTGCAAGCTCGAGCGAAGGTAGAAACCAATCCACTGGAATACGGGGACGTTCCGGCTCCGCTGCCGGGTGAAGGCGAGGTGCTCGTGCGCGTGCATGCTTGCGCCGTTTGCCGCACGGACTTGCACGTGATTGAAGGCGAATTGCCGCCACGGAGGTCGCCGGTCATCCCGGGGCACCAGGTTGTCGGTACCGTCGAGAGACTGGGCAAAGGTGCGCGACGATTTGCCATCGGTACGCGCGTGGGAATTGCCTGGCTGCACAAAACCGACGGGACCTGCCAATACTGCCGTGCGGGCGCGGAAAATCTTTGCGATAACCCGGAGTTCACGGGCTACAGCGTGGACGGCGGCTATGCCGAGTCCATCGTCGCGCCAGAAAGCTTTGTATATGCCATTCCCGAGGCGTTTCCCGACGAGCAAGCTGCGCCTCTGCTTTGCGCCGGAATTATCGGATTTCGCTCGCTGCGACTCTCCGAGATCAAGCCCGGAGGAAGGCTGGGCTTTTACGGCTTCGGAGCGGCCGCGCATGTCGCCATACAGGTGGCCCGGCACTGGAACGTCGAAGTTTATGCCTCGACGCGCGATATGCGGCATCGGAACCTGGCGCTGGAATTAGGGGCGGTTTGGGCAGGTGGAACGTTTGACCAACCGCCAAAAAAACTGGATGCGGCGATTGTTTTCGCGCCCGCCGGGGAAATCGTGCCTGCGGCGCTAAAGGCCCTGAGAAAGGGCGGGGTACTGACGCTCGGCGGGATTCACATGAGCCCGATTCCATCGTTCAGCTACGACCTGCTGTATCAGGAGCGCATGATTCGTAGCGTGGCCAACAATACGCGACAAGATGGCGAAGATTTTCTTCGCGTCGCAGCGGAAATCCCGGTTCAAACGCATGTGCAGATTTTTTCGTTGCGCGACGCCAACCGCGCGCTCCAAGCCCTCAAGAACGACGCCATTTCCGGCGCGGCCGTTCTGCGCATCTCGGACTGAGCAAGTTCATTTCTTGTAGACGTCCCGCAGATACGCCTCGATCGCGAAATCAGGCCCGAATTGGTGCAGGCTGACATTCTGGAACGCGGGCGATTTGAAATTTGCATCAAGGGCGAACGGCACAGTGCTCTTTCCCGCGATTTTCGGCGCGTAGAACAGAACGAGCCTATGGACCATGCCGGCAGCCAGGGCTGCGCCGTTGAGCGTGGGACCGGCCTCCAGCAAAACGCTGAGAATCCCGCGTCGGCCGAGCTCGGCAAGAACGGCCTGCAAGTCGATGCGGTCATTTTTTGCTTTCACCCGGACGAGTTCCACGCCCGCATTTTGCAATTTGCGTGCCTTGGGCGACTCGAGCGAAGCCGCCGTAAGAACTAGGAGATCGTGGTCGGCCGTTTTGATGACGCGGGAATTCGGCCTCATTCGCAATTTCGAATCGAGCACGGCACGCAAAAGCCGGCGGCGGCGAGGAAGGCCGCTGCGATCGGTAAGCAGCGGGTCATCCGCGAGAATCGTTCCGATTCCCGTAAGCAGCGCGTCTGAGGCATGGCGCAGGCGATGAACTTCCTCCCGCGACTCCTCGGAAGTGATCCACTCGGCGCCGCCGCGCCTGCCGGGGCTCCTCGGACCCTTGCTTCCCGTCTGCGGCAGAGCCAGCTGGCCATCGAGTGTCAACGCGGACTTGAGCGTCAGGAAGGGCTTCTTGGTTCGAATCCAGCAAGCAAACGCCTCGTTCAAACGGCAAGCCTCATCCTCGCAAACATCGCTAACTACTTCGATGCCTGCCAGGCCCAGCCGCTCGAGGCCGCGGCCGGAATTGACCGGATTCGGATCTTCGATCGCGGCCACGACGCGCTCGACGCCCGCCGCGATGATCGCCTCGGTACACGGCCCGGTGCGCCCCTGGTGGCTGCATGGCTCGAGCGTCACGTAAAGAGTCGCGCCGCGCGCTTTCTCTTTTGCCGCTTTCAGGGCCACGATTTCCGCGTGGTCTCGCAATTCATATTGATGAAAGCCTTCGCCGACTATCTCGCCGTGTCGCACAAGGAGGCATCCTACGGTCGGATTCGGGCTGGCCAGACCGACGCCCTTGCGCGCGAGCCCCAGCGCGCGCTGCATGAAGCGAATGTCGTGTTCGTTCACGATTTAATCGAAAAGGGAATTCGCGTAGGCTTCGGCGTCGAAGGGCACCAGGTCGTTGATCTGCTCGCCGGTGCCGACAAAACGAATCGGCAGGCCTAGCTCGCGCGCGATGGCCACTACGATGCCGCCTTTGGCCGTGCCATCAAGCTTGGTGAGGATAATCCCCGTGACTCCAACGGTCGAAGTGAATTCGCGCGCCTGGACCAGACCGTTCTGCCCAGTGGTTGCGTCCAGAACCAGCAGAACGTCGTGCGGCGCGCCGGGAATCACTTTCGCGGCCGTGCGCTTCATTTTTTCGAGTTCCGCCATCAGGTTCGATTTCGTGTGCAGACGTCCTGCGGTGTCAACTATAACCACGTCGGCCGAGCGCGCTTTGGCCGCGGCCATCGCGTCGTAAACCACCGCCGCGGGATCAGCCCCCGATTTCTGCTTGACCACCTCCACGCCATTGCGCTCGGCCCAGATTTCGAGTTGCTCGATAGCCGCGGCGCGAAACGTGTCCGCGGCGCAGAGCACCACGCTGCGCTTTTCTTGGCGGAGCCGGTTGGCGAGCTTGCCGATACTCGTGGTTTTCCCCGCACCGTTCACGCCGACAATGAAAATCACGCGCGTTCCGGCGCCGTTCGGCGAAGGCGAAACGCCGGTCGCCGCGTCCGGCGATGTCGAAGCACTAAGGATATGCAGGATGTGCGACTTGATTTCGCGCTTGAGCTCGGCGGCGTCGTGGAGCGCGTCGCGATCCAATTTTTCGCGTACGGCGTCAAGAATCTCACGGGTTGGCCTTACCCCGAGGTCGGTAGCCAGCAGCGCCGTTTCCAGACTCTTGAGGATCGACGGATCAATCTTACGTTCCCCGAGAAGAATCGTGTCGACGGTCTCAGACAGCGCCGCTTTGGTCTTGCTGACGGACTTCTTCAGCTTCTCGAGAAACGTCGGTTCCGGCTCGTTTTTTCCAAACAGGGAGATCATCAGACGCGCCCTTCACTTCTGGCGCAACTGAAAATTGTAGCAGATCGAGTCACCAGAGTTGTTGGCGGCGGTAGATCGCCAAGGGGGCGATGCCAAAAAACCGCTAGACATGCACTTCCACGGCACTCAGCCGCAGCTTGCCGTGTCCGACGGCGGACTCCAGGGCATTCACGACCACCGGGTCAAACTTCGTGCCGGCCAGCGCGCGAATGCGTTCCATCGCGTAGTCCAGATCCATGGCCGTCTGATACGGGCGGTTCGTGGTCATGGCATCGAGCGTATCGGCAACGCCGATGACCCGCGCCATCAGCGGAATCTGCGACCCCGACAAACCATACGGATACCCTCGGCCATCGATGTGTTCGTGGTGCAGTTCGATGCCCGGCAGCACCTCTTTCAGCTGCGAAACCGGGCGCATGATGTTGGCGCCCTTTACGGTGTGCTGCTTCATCAGGGTGAACTCCTCGGGGGTGAGCGCGCCGGGCTTTTTCAGCACGCGGTCTTCCACGCCGATTTTTCCCACGTCGTGCAGCAGCGCGGAAATCCGCAGCTTGTCCAATTCTTCGGTGGAAAGCCCCAGCTCCTGCCCAATTAGCGTCGAGTACTTTGCCACGCGCCCGGAGTGCCCCCGGGTGTACGGGTCTTTTTCGTCGATGGCTGCGGCGAGCATGCGAATCGAGCCGATAAACAGCTCGCGGTTTTCCTCGGCGGCTTCCTTCAGCTTCTCGATGAATTCTTCGATGTCGGCGGCCATTTTATTGAAATTTTCGGCAAGTTCGCTGATCTCCAGCGCGCCGCGAGCCACGGACCTCTGGTGGAATTCGCCTCGGCTGATGGCGCGTGTCGACGCCGCAAGCCCGCGGATCGGCCTGCTGATGCCCACCGCAAAGAAATATCCGACCACGATGGCGGCCAGCACCACGATGCTGGCAAACACCAGCGCCTGCCGGTTTAACTCATCGACGCCGGTATCGCTCTCCGCCGCGTCCAGGCTCCGTTGCGCGATGACCGCCCAGTTCAGTTCCGGAAAGGTGCTGTAGGTGCCGATCATCTCGACGGACCGTTTCTTGACCGTTTCCGTAAACCGCTTCGTCTCTGTGTTGCGGAGGTCCTGAGGGAGCGCGCGCACTTGTGCAACTAAGGCGTTGTCCTGCGCATCCGCGCCGGGAACAAAATTCTTGCTGTCATGGTGCGCCACGATGCGGCCGTTGTGGTCTACGATAAAAACGGAACGGCCGCGCACGCTGGCATCCTGCAATCGCCTAAGGATGGGATCCAGCGAAACCACGGCCGCCAGCATCCCGGTGAAATTGTCGTTCATGTCCTTCAGGGGCACGGCCACAACAAACGCCGGCCGGTTGTCCGGCGCCAGCGCCAGCGGATCGCTGCGAAATTTGGTGACCTGAAGCTGCTGCGATTGCAGGCAAGTCACAAACGCGCGCTGCAATGCCTTGGCCACGAAAGGGTCTTGTTCAGCGCGGAAATTTCCCTGCGAGGCGCTGGTGCCTCGGCCGGATTTGCCTACCGCGGTCAGATAGATGAAAGTGTTCGGGTTGCTTTCGACGAAATTCTCGAGCAGGTGCGTCACTTTGGGTTCCGCAGCCGGATCTTCTACATCCTCGATGAGACCTGTAAGGTCCAGAATCTGCCTTTCGCTCAGCAGTTGCTCGGTCAGGTTGGATTCAAAGTGTTGGATCTCCTGCGCCAGGGAACGCACCAAATCGGTCTGCTGCACGCGTTCGGTGTCGACCAGCTTGTCCTGGCTAAGTTGGAGAACCAGACGGTGATACAGGCCCAGAGGCAGCACGCTGACCATCAGGAGCGCGCCAAGAACAAGCCATAGGATGCGCACATGGCCCGCGCGAAGGCGTTTCCACAGGGCCCAAAGGGATTGAGCGGGGGGCGGCATCTCCACTCTCAATTTTAGGTTGCGACCGAAGCCACAGGCGCACAACTACAGCAGAGCGTCTCGCAACTGCAACTAGGACTTTCGTACTACCTGCGGGAAATGGCCTCGGTGAGCCCCACTGTTCGGCTATTCGCGCTTGAGCGGCCGATCCATGATTTCGCGAATCGCATCCTTTGGCGATTTTCCGCGATGCAGAAAAGCGTCCACCTGTTCCGTAATGGGCATGGCCACCCCATGTTCGCGGGCCAGCTCGAGCAGCGGTGCCGCGCTGTCAACGCCCTCGGCAACCATTCGCATGCGCGCTAGAATCTCGGCAAGCTTCGAGCCTTTACCGAGTTCGATCCCCACGTGTCGGTTGCGGCTGAGCGCCCCCGTGCACGTCAAAACCAAATCGCCTAAACCGGCCAGCCCGCTGAGCGTTTCTGGGCGCGCGCCCAGCGCTGCTGCAAGCCGCATCATTTCGGCGAGGCCGCGCGTGATTAACGCCGCCAGCGGATTCGAGCCCAGTCCAAGCCCTTGGCAGGCTCCCGCCGCGATGGCGATTACGTTTTTCATCGCTCCGGCCAGTTCCACACCCAGCACGTCGTCGTTGGTATACAGGCGAAACGACGGCCCGGAAAGTTCTTCCTGCAACCAGTCGGCGAGCGTGGCCCTCGGCGCGGCCAGCACCACCGCGGTTGGTTCGCCACGAGCGGCTTCTGCCGCAAAAGACGGTCCGGAAAGAACGGTGATGCGCTCCAACGGCTGGCCATTTCCCGCCATTCCGAGTACTTGGGCGAGGACCAGGCTCATGCGCAGATGCGTCGCGGGTTCCAGCCCTTTCGTGGCACTCACAAAAATCATCTCGGGGGTTACGCAAGGAAGGGCCTCGGAATAGACGGATCGGGCATACACCGAGGGCACGGCGCCAACCACCAGCTGCGCTGCCGCGAGTGCTGTCGGCAGGTCGCCGGTTACGCGAATCCCGTCGGGCAAACGGACTCCCGCCAAATACGCGCTGTTTTCGCGATGATTTTGCAACGCTTCCGCCAGCGCGCGGTTGTGCGCCCACAGCGAAATCTCGTGGGTTTTGCGGGCCCGCGACAGAACTACCGACAGAGCCGTTCCCCAGCTTCCCGCTCCAAGAACGGCGATTTGCGTCATTCTGCTTCCTTGTTTTTGGAGAACGTGAACTTGGGCTCCGCGCCTTCGAGCAATCGCTGCAGATTCCCGCGGTGCTGGTAGATGATGAGCAGTCCCGCTGCCAAAGCTCCAGCGGTCACCGAGAGCCGTGCATGGCGCCCTGCCCACAGCGAGTACGTCAGCAGCGGCATTGCCGCCGCCGCAGAGACCGAGCCCAGAGAAACATAACGCGAGAAAATCACCACCAGCAGGAAGAGCATGACCGCCGCCAGGCACGCCGGCGGCGAGAGCACCAGAAACACACCCGCTGCAGTGGCAACTCCTTTGCCACCCTTGAATTTCAGCCAAACCGGGAAGCAGTGGCCGACAAGCGCAGCGATGCCGGCGATCATCATCCACTTTGCGCTGCCGTTTGAGAGCTTCTCCGCCAGCAAGACCGCTCCCGCTCCCTTGGCAATATCGAAAACCAATGTGAGCGTTCCCGCCAGCGGCCCGACCACCCGCGCCACATTCGTCGCGCCAATGTTGCCGCTGCCGGATTCTCGAATGTCCCTGCCGCCCCAGAGCGCTGCAAGAATCACGCCGAAGGGGATCGCACCAAGAAAGTAAGCGAGCAGAATCGCAGCAACAGTCATTGAGGTGTTCGGCGCGACCATGCGACGTTATTCCACACTCGGCGAAAATGGGAAAGTCTTGAGCGTAGTGTACTCCGCCCCGGAAGGTTTGAGCTTGCTTTGCATTAAATGGAATTCGCCCGTCCGCTGCGAGCCAAATTCCCGCTGGGCATTCTCCGCGATGGCCTTGTGCAATGCCTCCGGCAGCGAGCGCTCCAGCCGCGCCAGCGTCAGATGCGGTGAGAATTCCCGCATTTCGCGCGGAATACCACAACTTTCCATTGCGCCTTCGATATCCGCCGCCAGCGTTTGCAAATTCGACGACGCTTCGATGCCCGCCCAGAAAACTCGCGGTTTTTTCTCGTTAGGAAAAAATCCCAACCCACGAAACGCGAGCGTCACCGCCTGGTGCGAGCGAATTCCTCCGAGTGCCGTTTGCACCGCGGCGAGCTTACTCTCCGCGACTTCACCCAGAAACTTTAAGGTAACGTGAAGATTTTCCGCCCGCACCCAGCGCGGTTCCCGCGTGATGGCTTGTAGCGAAGCAATCAGGGTCGAGAGATTTTTTCGCGCCGTAAGGGGAATTTCGAGCGAGACGAAGAGGCGCACCGTCAGGACCTTTTCGCGTCGTGCCGCGGCGGTTCGCCGCCGTTGTAGAGGAAATGCAACCGCACCATGTCCAGCGCAAGCTGCGAGGCGTGCCAGCGAACGGCCTCCCGGTCACCCGGGAAACGAACGCTACGCTCCTTCACTCCGCCGGCGTGGGACAAGGCAATATGCACCGTGCCAACGGGTTTTTCGTCGCTTCCACCGCCCGGCCCGGCGATTCCGGTGATGCCCACGCCGAGCGTGCTCCCCGCGCTGCGCCGGATGCCGTCAGCCAGCGCCATGGCTACTTCGCTGCTCACCGCGCCTTTCGATTGAATCAGCTCCGTTGGCACTTGCACCCAGGCGGTTTTAAGATCGTTGCTGTAGCAAACAACGCCGCCCAGAAAATACGACGAACTGCCCGCGATGCTGGTCAGCCGCTCCGCTAGCAACCCTCCGGTGCAGCTTTCCGCTGCGGAAATCGTCGCCTTGTTCATCGTGAGCAGCCGCGCAATCACTTCCTCCATCGAAGAACCGTCTTTCGAATAAATTCGGTCGGTCAGCGCCAGCTCGACACCCTGAACAATTTCGTCAAGGGTTTTCTGCGCCTGGTCGGCGTTGTCCGTCCACATGCGCAAATGAATCTGGATTTCTCCCGGTGCGGCAAGAATCGTGGTGTTCACCTCAGAATGGCGTGTGTAAATCGACTTGATCCGCTGCTCGACCGCCGACTCTCCCAGTCCGGCAACGCGCAGTTCGCGGTGAAACATGCGCACGCCCGAACGCCTCCTCTCCAGTCTTGGCAGTACCTGCTCCACATACATCGGCTTCAGCTCCCGCGGCGGGCCGGGCAACAGCGCAATCGATCGACCCCGGTCTTCCAGCCACAACCCGGGCGCTGACCCGCGCGGATTCTCCAGAACTTCCGCGCCCTCGGGCACCATCGCTTGCCGAACGTTTACGGCTGGCATTTCCCGTCCCAATTGCCGAAAGCGTCTTTCGATGTAATGCAGGATGCTCTCATTCAAGATCAGTTTGCGGTCGAGCAGTTCCGCAACCGTTTCGCGCGTCAGGTCATCCTGGGTGGGTCCGAGTCCGCCGCTTGCCAAAATCAGCCGAACGCGCTCGAGCGCGTCGCGAAACGCCTCCGCCAGCAATTCGCGATTGTCGCCCACAATTGTCTTGCGAACGACTTCGATTCCCAGCTTGTTCAGTTCTTCGGTGAGATAGAGCGAGTTGGTATCCATGTGGTCCGGAGTCAGCAGTTCCGAACCCACCGCGATGATCTCGGCCTTCATCAATTCGATAATCCGACGAGTGGCAGGCCGCGCACGTCCCAATCCAGCGTGAAAAGCGCGCCCGTGGTTGCCAAAATCGCACGCCCGGAAGACTGCAGCGCCATACCCACCAGTCCCGAACCGCTCAGCGCAATGTCGGCGTGCGCCTGGGCGTTGATGCGTACGATGCCCCGCCAGCCCTGGTAGGACGCCGCTACAAACAAGTTTCCATCCCGATCGAACGCCAGCCCTTGCGGTCGCCCCAGTCCGCGGAAGAACACGCTGACGTCCCCGCCCGGCGTGATGCGATAGATGCGGTCAAAGCTGGAAGTCGTCGGTCCCGACACGTACAGGTCGCCGTTCGGATGAAACGCCAGGTGATATGCGGCCACCGAAGGTTCAAGCGTCGCAAAAACAAAAATCTCGCGTGCGGGGCTGATCTTGAAAATTGTCCCGCTGCGGTCTCCCACGTACACATTTTCCGCGCGATCGAATACGATGCCGGTAGCAATACCCATTCCTTCGATCCACGGCTCGGAGCGGCCCTCGGCGGTAACGCGATGAATGGTTCCATCGTTTCGGCAGGAAACAAAGAGATTTCCCTCGCGGTCGAGCGCCAAGCCTGTGGGATTCATGAGCGAAGTAAGGAACGGCTTCACGTCGTAGTTCGCGGTGATTTTGTACAAGGAAACCGGAACTCGCTGCCCGCGTGGCCCGGAGAAAGTCACGTAAATATTGCCCTGGTGATCCACCGCGGGGTTCATCACCGGATGCAGATTGTCCGCGATTTGTATGCCGATGTGCACCGGATGCGGCGAACTTTCATGCCCTTCCGAGGCGACACGCACGGTTCCACCGCTGGCACCTTCGGGAACCCGCGCGATCAAGCGATTCTCGCTGGCGAGGGAAAGGCTCGCCTCGGCGTCACCAAAGTGCACCACAGGGCGCGCCTGCGCTCGCGACACGAATCCGCGCCCGTGAATGGTTATCTCCCCGCCGGGAATGGCGGCTGCAGGCGCAACTCTCTCGATGTGTGGAATGCCGTTCTTTTCAGCCGAGGAACCAAAGCCGAATTTCATACCCAACCAATGTGAACCGTCAGAAGGCCGAAATACAGGGCCACGCGCAGAAGAATTGCGGCGTACACCCCCGCCATCCAGTCGTCCGCCATGATGCCCCAGCCGCCGGGCAGCTTCTCCAGTCGGCGAATGGGCCACGGCTTCCAGATGTCGAACGCTCGAAAAAGTATAAAACCCGCGAGCAGGTATTTCCAGTTGGCCAGGCTCAAGGCGAAAAAAATCGTGTATTGCGAAAAGTCCATGTGCGCGGTCAGGTGAGGCAAAGCAATGGGAACGAGCGGCAGAAGAAGTGTCAGATGCTGGCCGGCTACCTCGTCGATGACCACGTGTTGTGGATCCTCGCTCGACGCATAGGAAGCCACGCGTGAAGCACTCCACACGCCGAAAATAGAGAGCAGCAGGAAGAGTATCCCGGTAAGGAAGAGCGGAATGGCCAGCGGTGCATTGTGGATGTTCATGCTCGCCGCCCCGAACAGGTTTTCTCTCAGAATCGCATCGGCCAGCGGATGCAACGAAAACAAATCATGTATCGACCGGGGATGCAGAAAGAAGATCGCGGAGCAAAAGGCGATTACCACGCCGGCAAGCGATCCGAATGTCCCGGGCGCTTTTCGGATGTAACCGATTCCGAACAGCGTCGCGAAGAGCAAAGCCAAGCGCGGCTTCTTGTCCGGCGCCTCCGATGGAGACCGAGCGCTAAGATTCGCGGTCATCGGTTTTGTCGAGATCGGCTGGAATTGCCTTTCGCCCGCCTTCCGCGGGTTCTTCTTCGTCAAAAATAGGGTCGGACACAACGTACTTCTCGCTGGCCCAGTTGCCGAGGTCCTTTATCCGGCAGCGCTCGCTGCAAAACGGAAAATCGGCGTGTATTTTCGAATCCGTCTCCGCTTGGCAAATCGGGCATCGATGTTTCATGGCGTGCCTATCGTCTCGGGCGAAGCGAGAAACCGGGCTTCGCTTTTCCCGAAGCGTAACAGATTTCCCGGCTGGATGCGCTTCCGGCTCGTTCCTACCTGCTCGTTGAACTTTACCCCAGCACTCGCAACGGCGCTCCGGTAGCAATTCTGTGGAGTTTCTCCGTAGGCGGAGCCACGGCGGCGGCTGGCGCGATCGTGCCCACCCTTTTTTCTGGCCGCGGCAGGATTTCCACCACACGTCCAATTAGGTCGTACGCATCGGACTGGGTGATCTCGACGCGCACCGCGTCACCCGCCTCCGCCACCTCGCCGCCAGGCAACTCGATGTCCGTCAAGTACACCTTGCCGTCAATTTCCGGCGCCATTCCCTCCAGCCGCGCTTCCCACACCATCGGATTGTCTTTCGACGGCCCCTCGACCAGCGCCAAAAACGTCTCGTTTGCCGCGTTACCGTACCTCGCGCGCAAACTCTCCGTCGAAATTCTCTTTTGCAACGCCATCAGCCGGTCTCGCCGGGCAGCAATCGTCTCCGCATCCACTTTTTCATCGAGCGCATGGCTTTCCGCGTTATCCACGTCCGAGTATTCGAACACCCCCATCCAGTCCAGCTTCGCAGCCTTTACGAAATCGCACAACTCTTGAAAGTCCGCTTCCGTCTCGCCGGGAAACCCAACGATGAAAGAAGTCCGCAAGGACACTCCGGGAATCGTCTTTCGCATGCGCTCGAGCAAATGCAAGAAGGCGTCGCCATTCGAGCCCCGCTTCATGCGCGCCAGCACGTCCCGGCTGGCGTGTTGCAGGGGCATGTCCAGGTACTTTGCCAGCCGCGGATGCGCCGCTATGGTGTCCAGCAGTTTCTGCGTCACGCGATTGGGATAAGCATAGAGGAACCGCACCCAAAGCAACTCTTCAATTTGCGCGAGCTTCGCGAGCAGTTGCGCGAGCCCGTCGCGCAGGCCGAGGTCTTCGCCGTAAGAAGTCGTGTCCTGCCCGATCAGCGTGATTTCCCGCGCGCCCGCCGCGGCCAGATTTTCCGCCTCGCGCACCACCGACTCGAAGCGCCGGCTGCGGAACCTCCCGCGCAGCTCGGGAATTATGCAGAACGTGCAGGGGTGGTCACAGCCTTCGGCGATCTTTAGGTACGCCATATGCCTCGGCGTCGTCACGATGCGCGGCGTGAAGTCATGATACAAAAACATTGGCGGCTCGGCCGGCAGCACCCGCAAATCGCCCTGCACGGCCTCTAGGATTCGCTCCACTTCGCCGGTCCCCACCACCGCGTCCACTTCCGGAACCTGTTCCAAGATTTGCTGGCGGTAGCGTTCCACCAAACAGCCCGCCACAATCAGTTTCTTTGCCGCACCAAATTTCTTGTGCTCGGCCATCTCCAGGATGGCCTCCACCGACTCCTTTTGGGCGGCTTCGATGAAGCTGCACGTATTGACCACCAGCACTTCCGCTTCCTCGGCCTGCGTTGTCAGTTCATAGCCCTCACGCGCAAGGATGCCCATCATCACCTCGCTGTCCACCAGGTTCTTCGGGCATCCCAGGCTCACAAATCCAACTTTGGTCATACGCGGTAAAGTTTCCATTGGGCCAATTTCTTAATTCTAGCATGCACGTGTGGTGACGCAGACCTCCAGTCCGCTCGGTGTTGGTGACGGTAGCGCAAAGAGAGTATTAGTTGGAAGCGTTTGATCGCCCGCGCAAAGCCGCGCGAACCTGCTCGAGCAATTGCCCCAGCCGCGTGGTCTCGCACGGCGCGCCGCCAAAACGCGCGTGCACATAAAGCTCGGTGAATTCCTCGACCGCCGGCGCAAGCTGGGGTAAGTTCACGGCTGCGGCAAATTCGTGGGGTGTTTGCGTTTCCCTCCGCAATAATCCGTGCCGCGCCAGAATTCTCAGCAATTCGGCATAGAGCTTGGAAGCAAGCTTTGGATCCGAGCTTCCGGACTTGGCCGCGTGGATCCGAAGAAACAGGCGAACCCGCCGAAGCAGCTCTGTGGGCACCTTGTAGCGCAAAGCCAGGAGCAACAACACCAGCGCCATCGGCAGCAGGTAGCCCAGCGCGCCATGCTGGATCTGCCACGATTTCAGCCACTGCTTGCCTTCCTGTTGTTTCTGCTCGAACCACGTTCGCGCAGATTCTCCCCAATTCTTCGAACTGCGCTGCAGATTTTGCGCCAGCGCCACCTGGTGGGCGAAGTCGTAGCCAATCACCCATTCATTCCAGGTGATCTGCATCCAATCGATGTACATTCCGAGCCGCGTCAAAAAGCCGCTTCCGCTTTCGATGCTGGAGGGCGTCGGGTCGAAAACGTGCCAGCCTTCTCCCGGGAAGTACACCTCGACCCAGCTGTGCGCATCGCTTGCCCGCACGATGTAGTCGCCTGCCAGGTCGTTGTATTCCCCGGGAAGAAACCCATTCACTTCGCGCGAAGGAATGCCCAGCGTGCGAAGCATGATGGCCATGGCCGACGCAAAATACTCGCAGTGTCCCGCGCGGGCCTCGAAAAGGAAGTGCGCCAGGGGATCCTGGCCCGGTTTTCCCGTCAGCTTCAGCGTATACGCGTAGCCGCCCCGCAGGTAGCTCTCGATGCGCTGAGCCTTGTCGAACGGGGTCGCAGAGTTTTTTGTGACTTCGCGCGCCAATTCCGGAATGCGCCGGTCAAGCCGCGCCGGAAGCTGTAAATAAGTTGCAGTGATGCCGCCCGGGTAGCCCGTACCAGCGGCGCGGAGTCTCGCCGCATCACGCGGCGGCAAACGCGAAATCCCGACATATCGGACGGCTGCGAAGTTGCGAAATGGATTCTTCAGCGTTCCGGTCATGTCCGTAACAAGATAGTTCCGCGGAAACGCAGCAAACGAGTTCGCTGCTCCGCCGCTGAAGTTTCCTTGCAGGGATAGGAATCTCCCCGGAACGAAAACCGCATCCGTGGCTACCGGCTCGAGGAAAACGGTGTATCGGATTGCCTGTCCCAGAATGTTGGCCTTCTGCTCCGTTTGCGGCGCGTGAATCCAGCCATCCGGGCCTGGCTGAAGTCTTTGCGGGCTCGCCGCGCCGGAACTCCAACGTTTTCCGTCAAACGTTGTGAGCGCGATGCCTCGCCAGCGCAGCCATTCGTAGCCAATCGGCTTGCCCGTCTCCACGCGCAGGACCACTGCCGAGCTCTTCTTGATTTCTCCAATCTGCCCGAGCTCGACGTCCTCGGTGAAACCGCTCATGAGCGACGGACTAAAGCTGACACGACCCAGGTAGCCGGCGTTGAATCGTGGAAAGAAGAAGAAAAACGCGCCTCCCAGAAGAATGGCGCCCAGGGCCACGCTTAGGGCCGCAAGGCTTAGGGCGCGATTGAGGTTTCCTTCTGCTTCCACCCTTGCCGGGGCCGGCGAAACTGCTCCGATGGCGCCGCGGCGCAATTCCATGCCGATAAGCGTGGAAACCCCGGAGAGAAGGAAAAAGAAAAACAGGGTCAAGAAGAGCGTGTCGACCGTGAGAATGGCCGTCGCCAGAATCGCGGCAAAGGCCAGCATGCTGAGAAAAAGCGCGTCGCGATCCGATACCGCGCTGTAAAAGCGGATCAACATGGCGAAGATCAGGAAATGCACAACCGCCAGCAGCAAGACGAAAAGCGGCGGAGTCGAAGAGCCGGCAAGAAAAAATCGCGAGAGAAACAGCGCGTCCACCGGGAAGAAGCCGAGATACGCCACCAGGCACCAGGTGGCGGCGCGATGGGAAAGCTCGGCAGGCCGCCCGTGCCACCAGCGGTAGCCCTTATACAACGCCGCGAGCGGGGCAGCCAGCGAGGTGAACACATCGAGTTTTTCGGTGCTCGCCAATGTAAGGATGGAGCTCAGAACGAGCAAGGAGAGCGAGACGCGGAAGAAACGCTCCGCGGGCAACGCGGGTGCGGGCGGATTTGCGGCGGTAGCCATCGCAGATTTCTTATCCTAACACCGGCATCGTGGCCGCCGCTTCGCTTGGCGGACAAGTCACCCAAACGGATAATGCTTTTCCAGACTGCGCAAAAATTCCGCGATGTCATTCCAGCTGGGAGCTGCGTTTTCGGGTCTTTCAACACATTCTAGCGTTCTCACCCCCGGCGGCTGCGAGCGCTGCGCGGGCCAGTTTTCGCGTGAGGTTGGAGACCGGGAGCAGCGTGATCTCGCCGAGCGGAACGCGCCGGGCGCCTTTGATGCGAGGAAGGTCCCTCACGAAGATGCGAAACGGCTCCACAGTGAGTGAACGGTAGGTCACGGTGTGGCACACCTTGTCCGCTCGGACGAACTCGAAATTCCCATCCTGATTTTGAATTTCGAGCCCTCGCAGATGGCCGCGCAATTTCGCGACGGGATCGCCGCTGAACGAGACTGTCGGGAAATGCCACAGGTTGGAAGCGAGGGCCGGGCCATAATCCACAAGCCGTTCCGTGTTTCGCTCTTGCGGCGCAGGCAGCAGAAGCGTCCGCCCGCGTTCATCAACAAAAACTGCGGCGGCCAGGCGAATCTGGACGGTTGCTCGCTTCTTCCGCCTTTCCGGGAGGAGATCGGCGATGCCCCGCTTGCGGGCCTGGCAGAATTGCGCAACGGGGCAGAGAAGGCATTGCGGCGATTTTGGCGCACAGAGCGTGGCGCCCAGCTCCATCATGGCCTGGTTCCAATCGCCAGGCGATTTTCTGTCCAGGTAGGCGTTCGCGCAGTTCTCGAACTCCCGCCAGCGCAGCGAGGCGCGCAGATCTCCGCGAACGGCCCCAAGACGCGCCAGCACGCGCAGGACGTTGCCGTCCAGCACGGCATGCCTCTTCCCGAACGCGATGCTCAAAATCGCCCGAGCGGTGTAATTCCCAACTCCCCGTAGGGCCAGAACATCTTCCAGGCGCGACGGAAATTCGCCTCCGTGTTCTGCGACAATTTGCTGCGCGGCCTTCTGCAGGTTGCGCGCGCGGCGGTAATAACCAAGACCGGACCACAGACGCAGCACTTCTTGTTCCGGTGCGGCGGCCAGGGCGTAGAGATTAGGGAAGCGTTCCAGAAACCGTTGGTAATAAGGAACCACTGCGGCGACTCGCGTTTGCTGCAGCATGACTTCCGAGAGCCACACGCGATACGGGTCGCGTGTGCGGCGCCAGGGCAGGTCACGCTGGAATTGGCGAAACCAGGCAAGCAGTTGTTTGCGGAATGCGGCGAGTTCTCGTCCCGTGAGCATGGCGCGTCGCGATTCTCGCACAGGTGGAGGAGGATTGGTGCAGCTATCCTTTCAATTTAGCGCTCCTCCTCTTCGAGGAAGACGATGAAGGAAGAGCTCCAGACCGCGTGGGGGAAGAAGCCGCGCGGCTGGCTGGTGACGATGATTTTGAACAGTTCCGGCGATGCGGCAAGTTCGGCGATGAGCTTTTGGCCGGGATCGAGCGGGAGCGGCTGTACTACGGCGAGATGCCGAAGAATGTCGAAAATGTATCTTTCCGCTGGCGCCAGTGGCACATCGAAGTCCACGCTGCGGAATTGCAGCATCGTATTGGCTTGATAAAAATGCCATGCGATATTCGCGCAAAGGGCCACGGCGCGCTCGAAGCGGTCGTTGAGCGATGTCGATGCCGGGTCGGCCGAGGATTTGTCTGTGGCGGCTGCAGAATGAGGATCGAGCACCAGCAGGACGCGAGAATCTTCTTCCCGTGTGAATTCCCGGACCATTAACGACCCGGAACGCGCCGTGGCTTTCCAGTGCACCAGGCGGGCGCTGTCGGTATGAACGTAATCGCGCACGCCATACAGATCCTGGCCACGCCCCTTGGTGACGGTTTCGAGTGCGCCATGGAGCACCGGCAGGACGTCTCGGTATTCCGTTGTCGGGTCCACCGAAGGATAGACAAGCGCTTCGGTTTTCAGGTTCAGGCGCCGCGCCTTCTGCAGAAACCCGAAGGGAAAACGCGTAACGATGCGAAAAACATCCTGGTGGTAAACGCCGCGTCGTGGAAATTTTATTGGAACGACTTGCTGGAGGCGATCCTGCCTACGGAGATACGGAAAGTAGACCGGCTTCTCCAGAATCGCCGAAACGGGCGCCCCTTTTTCCGAGACCGCTTCAACACGCAGAGAGAAAGAGGGCAGCGTGAGTTTTTGATTTTCGAGTTCGACCAGCGCGCGGACGGGTTGCCGGGCAAAAATGTGCTCCGGAAGGACCAGCCTCATGGCCATGCCGGACAGGCTGATGGATGACAGAATCCCGGACATGAGAATCAGCGCGATGAGGCTCGCGAGGATCAGAAAAAGCAGGTTATTGCCGGTGTTCAGGGCGGCAAGCGCCACCAGCAAAAGTCCGCCGAAATAGATCCAGCCTTCGCGTGAAACCTGGTATTCGATTTTGTGGCCGATCCAGCGCAGCGGCGTGCGTCGCGCCAGCGTGGGCACCAGCGTAACCGCCACCCATCCGGCGATGGCCAGCGCCACCAGCGCCGAAGTGCTGGCGAGAACGAGCTGGCCAAGTTCCGCGGCGGCGCTGGAATAGAGCGCCAGAAGAAGCGCCCCGAGGAGCGCGGCCATGGCGAGGAAAAACACCCGAACGCCGGGGCGGTCGGCCCTGGCTGCGAGTCGAGCGAAAGTCGAGCGCGCAGAACGCGTTTCGACAGGCGCCGCGATTTCTTGAACCTTTGCTCTGAACGACATGGTGCCAAAAGACGGGAGCCTGGTTTGTCCAAACGAAACTTTACAACGGCACGGAAACGGATTCGACGATTTCGCGCAGAACCGACTCTGTAGTTTCAGACTTTTTCTGCAACGACGCGTGCCGCGAGCTGGCCACCACGCGATGCGCGAAGACCGGGACCGCGAGCTGCTTGAAATCATCCGGCAGGCAGTAGTCGCGCCCATCGAGAAACGCCCGGGCTTGCGCGGCGCGCTGCAGCATGAGCGTACCGCGCGGGCTCACGCCGAGAGCGAGCTGCTCTGTCTTGCGCGTGCGATTGACAATTTCGAGAGCGTAATCGTGCAGGCTGGAGTCGACCCTGATATGGTTAACCCCTTCCTGCATGGTCAGTACTTCGCTCAAATCCGCAACGGGCTCGAGCGTTTGCAGCGGATCGTCGCCGATGCGGTTGCGCAGGATTTCGCGCTCCGTCTCGTGCGAGGGGTAACCCATCTTGATGCGCATCAGGAAGCGGTCAAGTTGGGATTCCGGCAGCGGATAGGTGCCGTGGTGCTCCACTGGATTTTGCGTGGCGACCACGAAGAACGGCTTCGGGAGCGGTTGCGTTTTGCCGTCCATACTGACCTGCGCTTCGTTCATGGCTTCGAGGAGCGCGGACTGCGTGCGCGGCGTGGTGCGGTTGATTTCATCGGCCAGCACGACGTTGGCGAAAATCGGCCCAGGGCGAAATTCAAACTCGCGGTTCTCGGGATTGTAGACGCTGACGCCAAGCACGTCGCTCGGGAGCAAATCGGATGTGAATTGAATCCGCTGGAAGCTGCAATGGAAAGATTTGGCAAGGGCCTGAGCCAGCGTGGTCTTGCCGACGCCCGGAACGTCTTCGATGAGCAAGTGGCCCCGCGCGAGAAGGGCGATGAGCGCAAGCTGGATAGCCTCTTCCTTGCCGAAAATGGCGCGCGCGATGGAGCGCTGCAGTTGCGAAACCACTTGTGAGGTAGCTGTTGGCATTTCTAACCGCTTTGCGGTTATCCTTTCAATTGAAAACCCGCGCCCTTCCTGCTACAAATAGATGACACCTCGTGGCGTCACGTTTCTTTCCTTGGGCGACTAGCTCAGTTGGTTAGAGCGCTCCCCTCACACGGGAGAGGTCAAAGGTTCAAGTCCTTTGTCGCCCACCA
>DATAIH010000160.1:0-3097 GCA_036262755.1 Candidatus Acidiferrum sp. | reverse complement strand
ACTGCGGACTCTGTTTCATGTTGGTAATCACGAAGCGGGGATTATCTTTGGGATCTTTTTCCGGCGCCCGCACGACCTCGGCTTTGATCACCACGCGTCGGGGATGGGGCCATTTGCCAGCGGCGTACTCGACGTCTCCATAAATGTGTTCCGTCTTGCCGCTGCACTTCGACAGCTGACGAGCCTGACGAATTCCTGGGGCAGCGATCCGCTTGAGGACCGCATTGGAGCACATCACATAATGCATACGTTCTGGAAAGCGTCACGGTTCGCTATCGTTGGCATCCACTCTTTGGACAGGTTCTTCGTGTTTTGAAGCGGGAGAGGGACCGACGCGGACATGGAGAATATCTATTCTGTGAACTACCGGATCGTACATCACGTTCCCTTCCAGCTTGGATGTTCAGCTCCGAGGCCACCGCATGTTCCGTGGGTCCACCCGCCATCGCCATTGAGGCGCTCAGCAAACTCCGCGATCTCCTGAGCAGCTTGCAAAAATCCAGCCCTTGCGATAAAGCCTTGGCCACATCGTCGCTATCGCAGGAGGAGAAGCGTGAAATCACATCCGAAGTCCGTCCGTCCGCAACTGAATCTCGCGTTGCTCGATCGCAGGCCGGTGGAACTTCCTCAGCACGAACAACACGAACTCGCCCTCGCTCTGGTCGAGCTGCTCGTCAACGCCGCCGCTCTCGGCGCGCCCGCAGGAGGTCCGAATGAATCCTAAACTCACGAATGAACGGTTGAACCGGAAGGCACTTGTCTACCTTCGGCAGTCTTCCCCCGGACAAGTGTTCCACAACCAAGAGAGCCAACGACGGCAATATGGTTTGGCCGACCAAGCACGCGACCTCGGTTTTCGGGACGTCCTGGTGATCGACGAAGACCTGGGACGCACGGGGTCCGGCTTGGTGGAGCGTCGAGGATTTCAGCGCCTGGTTGCGGAAGTCTGCACCAGTGAGGTCGGCGCCGTGTTTTGCATCGAGGCTTCGCGATTGGCGCGGAACGGCCGCGACTGGCACCACCTGATCTGGATGTGCGGTCTGGTGGGCGCGGTGTTGGTGGACTTCGATGGAGTCTACGATCCGAATCTGGTGAATGATCGGTTGCTCTTGGGCATGAAAGGAGAGATGGCGGCGTTTGAATTGAGTCTGCTTCGACAGAGATCGCTCGAAGCCATCCGCCAAAAAGCCCGGCGGGGCGAACTGCAGTTTTATCTCCCCGTGGGCCTCTGCTGGAAAGAGAACGGCAAGATGGAGATGGACCCGGATCGCCGGATCCGAGACAGCATTGATCTGGTCTTCAACAAGTTCACGGAGCTCGGCAGTGTCCGGCAAGTGACGTTGTGGTTCCGCCGCGAGAAAATTGCCTTGCCGGCTATTCCTTCAGGGCGAGGCGAGCGGCGTCTGGCGTGGAAGCTGCCCCTGTATCACACCATCTGGGCGATGCTCACGAATCCTCTGTACGCGGGAGCGTACGCGTTCGGCAAGACCGAAGCGCGAATGCAGATCGTGGAAGGGCAGGCGCACAAGACCAAAGGGCATTGCAAGCCACGCGCCGAATGGATGGTGTTGATTCGCGATCATCATGCAGGGTACATTTCCTGGGAGCAATACGAGAAGAACCAAGCGATGATTGCGGCTAACGCGCATATGAAATCGCACATGGAGCCAAAGGCGGCGCGGGGAGGACGCGCCCTGCTCGCCGGGCTGTTGCGATGTCGCCGGTGCGGTCGGATGCTGCGCGTGGAATACGGAAGCCGCCTTATGCACGCACGCTACTGTTGCCGCGATGCACAAATGAGGGCGCGTGAGGATTGTCAGTGTATTTCTTTCGGGAGTTGGCGGCCAGACGAGGCGGTCGCAAAGGAGGTGCTCGAAGCCATCGGAGGCAACGCCGTTGAGGCGGCGTTGCAAGCGGCCGAGCAGATGAGGCAGCAGCAAGAAGCACGCCGACGCGCGTCCGAGATGGAGGTGGAGCAGGCTCGATACGAAGCGCGACTGGCGGAGCGACGCTACGAAGCGGTCGATCCGGAACAACGGTTAGTGGCCGCAGAGCTGGAGGCTCGCTGGAATGCGGCTTTGCAGAAGGTGCGAGATTTGGAGAAGAAGCTGCAGACACTCGGGAGCGACCCACAGGCCGTTGCGATTCCGTCCAAGGAAGTACTGATGAGTCTGGCGCAGGATCTTCCGGCCGTGTGGAATGCTCCCTCGACAGACATGCGCTTGAAGCAGCGGATTGTGCGGATTTTGATCCGCGAGATTGTCGCGGACACAGATACGGAGAAACAGGAAATTGTGCTACTCGTGCACTGGGCGGGAGGTCGTCATTCGGAGCTGCGGATCAAGAAAAACGCTTCCGGCCGGAATCGTCATTGCACGAAACTGGAAGCGGTGGAAGTGGTGCGACAGATGGCGGGTCAATTCAGCGACGAGCAGATCGCTTCCACCCTGAATCGTTTAGGGATGCGAACCGGTGCAGGCAATGGTTGGAGCGAAGTGAGGGTGCGCAGGCTGCGGCACTACCATCAACTGCCCGCCTACGATGCGACTCGTGTCACGGCGGACAGTCTCACGCTCGAGCAAGCTGCTGGGCGGTTGGGAGTGAGTGTCACCGCTGTGCGGCACTTGATTCAGCGTAAAACCATTCCAGCCACGCAAGTCGTGCCAGGAGCGCCGTGGCAGATTCCGGTTGCGGCCGTGGAAGCTCCGAAAGTCCGGCAAGCCGTGATGGATATCCAGAGTCGCTGTCATCCACGCGGAACTCAGTTTTGCGGCGAACGCACGCTGGAGTTTACGGGATTCTCTGACCCAGACGCACCTGCGGAATCTTAACGAGAAGAGCAGATAGAACCACGTTCACGCGCATGCGCGACAAGTCTGAGCACAAGGAGACCCGCGCTGGAAACCTGCTCCCGCCGCAGGGAACCAGTGACATGGCGGCCCGCAAACTGAGGTTTGATTTTCGATTTTCTAATATTTTCCATCACTTAGCGAGGTGTAGCAGAATGTCACAGGATCGTTCGAGGCCATGGCGACCACATATTTCACGCCCGGCTGGCCGTCGAGAAAATCCATCACCTCGGGGGTGGCGAATCCTC
>DATAIH010000159.1:0-2484 GCA_036262755.1 Candidatus Acidiferrum sp. | reverse complement strand
CGTCGCGACAACCTCGGCCGGAATGTATAGCCGAGGAAGTCGAACTTTTGGTTGGGGTAATCTCTGCGCCGGTCATCATCCTTGCAGTAGACGATTTTCGTCTTCTCGGGATGCAGCGTCAGTCCGCATTCGGCGAACCGCCTCTCAAGCGATGCGCGCAGGGCCTGTGCCTGATCTCCACTGCGGCAGTGGCAGATCGCATCATCGGCATAACGCTCGAACGGGAGGTCCGGATGGTTCCGCCGCATCCACCTGTCGAACGGGATGGTAGGGACGAGCCTTGAATGCGGTAGCCTTTGCGGAGCCTCACCGGGGCTCGCCCTTTCGGGCGAGTGTCCTCACCGAGCCGGCATGGCCTTCTTGTACTCGTCCCCCCAAGCAGAACCCGGCGTGCAGATTTCCCGCACCGGGCTCCCCAAACGACGTTCGCCGAAGCGGGCCATGCTACACGGCCGGATGAACAACGCTGCCAAAGGGGAGGTCGAACCAGGGCCGCCCCCTCAGACGCTTCCAACTCCACTTCCGGCGTTGTCCTTGACTTTGTAGCCGGTGTTTCCACTGGCGCTGGACTTCGCGGCGGACAGCATTGAGGTGACGCTCGCAGTGGTGCAGGCCAAAGTATTGGTAAAAGCCGCGGAGCTGCATCGAGAGATGCTCTTGTTGTTCCCGGCGTCGCCAATGCCAATGTTCTGTCAGCCACTGGTGGGTCTGCGCAAGGAACTTTCTGCGGCTCTTCAGGCTCGGGAGACGGATCACGGCGAAGCGTCCGTTCCTGGCTTTGCCACACACGTGCTTGAAGCCAAGAAACTCAAAAGTCTCTGGCCTTTTCGCGCGCCAGTCCCCTTGCGGGGGTGCAGCAAAGCGCCCGAAGGCGAGCAGCCGAGTTTTGTCCTCGGCCAGTTCCAGATTGAATCGAGCGAACCGTTCTCGCAGTTGCCGTTGATAGCGGTCCGCATCTTCGCGGTATTGGAAGCATCCCACGAAGTCATCGGCAAACCTCACCAAGTAAGCCTCGCCGCGAGCCTGCGGTTTGATCTTCTTCGCAAACCACAGATCGAGCGTAAAGTGCAGGTACAGATTACTGAGCACAGGCGATATCGGCCCCCCTTGCGGGACGCCTTCCTTAGCGTCGATGAAGGCTCCGTCCTGCATGACCCCGGCCTTCAACCATTTTGCAGTGAGCCGAAGGATCACAGGGTCGGCAATGCGGTGGGCCACCATCTTGTAGAGCCACCGATGGTCGATTCTCGTGAAGTAGCTGCGGATGTCGGCCTCGTGCACGTAGCTTACTTTCTTGGTCACGATGTGCAGACGCAGTGCCTGCAATGCGTGGTGAGGATTTCGCCCAGGCCTGAAGCCATAACTGCAGTCGAGGAAGTCCGCTTCGAAGACAGCTTCCAGTATGCGCGCAACCGCCCGTTGCAGGAGCCGGTCGGCAACCGTGGGAATTCCCAGCGGTCGTGTTCCGGCCTTGCCCGGTCCTTTGGGTATTTCCACCCGTCTGACCGGCGGGGCTCGGTAGCGGCCTGCCTTCAGCTGTTTGTGGATCTCTGCGACTTGCTGCTCCACGTCGCGCTCAAACTGCCTTGCGGTCTGCCCGTCGATCCCGCTCGCCGCACTCCGGTTCATCATCCCCCAAGTCTCCGTGAGGAATTCCGGCGTGAGCAGGTGGGCCAGCGAGGTGAACCGCACCTTTGGGTCCAGTTTGGCCTTCTTCGCTATCTGGTCGAGTTGTGTTTTCATCATTCCTCTGCCTCCGTGTGTGCAGATGATGTGTCCCGCGACCAGTCTTCGTTTGCCCCGCCGCTTCCCCATGTACGCGGCTTTCCCGCGCTCGGAGTACTACCAGCGAGTCCGACTTCCCTTGAAGCGTCTGCCTTTCTCAGGCGTGAGCCATATCGTCCGGCATACTCGATGCACCTCCTGCACCAAGACTTCGAGGGATCTCTCAGGTTCCTCGATACTTCCATTTCCGAACGTGCCGTGCGCTTGACCCCGCCGCAGTCTACGGTCCCCTTGCCTTAGCGGTGACCTACTTTTGCCTTCCAGCCACTACGACTCTGTCGGCCTGCGGTTTCCTATCTTCACGAGGCTGACCCGCTTCACTTACGTTACGGCCCGCTCGTCGCTCTTGCCTACGCTTAGTCCATGTCGTTACCTCCGTGGACCCAAGGCTAGATTTCCGGTGGGGTGGCTCGTGCCCCTTTCCGGTGCGGGAATCTCACCCGCTGGAAGCATCAGGCTTGTCCTGACGCACCGTAATGAAGGTAGAGATTGCTCAAAAGCACACTGATCGATCCGCCTTGCGGGGTTCCTTGTTCGCTCTGATGGACCGCTCCGTCTTCCAAGACGCCCGCTTTCAACCAGCGCCGGATCAAGCTGATCAGGCGCGGATCACCGACTCGATGCTCGACAAACCGGAGGATCCAGTCGTGACTGAGACTCCCGAAGAAGTTCTTCAAATCCGCTTCCAGCACCCAGCTT
>DATAIH010000158.1:0-15960 GCA_036262755.1 Candidatus Acidiferrum sp. | reverse complement strand
TCCGTCTGGAGAAAACACCGGCGCCCCTTCGTGGCCGCCCGTGGTGAGCTGCCGCGCGTCACCGCCCTCCCGCGGCACACTCCACAAATAACCGCCGTAGGCGAAAACCACCTGCGTCTTGCTGAGTGTCGGAGAATGCGCCAGCAGTGGCGTCTCCTCCGCGCCTCGTGAGGCTGGCGAGCAGGTCAAGACCAGCAACGCAGCAATCCCTACGGCCACTCGAATGCGCATGTCTCCTCCAAGAAAGTGTAGAAACTCCTCAACGTCGCGTGCCGGGAAGAGCTCCCCGACGCGTCTCCCACAGGCCTCCGGCGTCTCCCCGGTAGCGCGCCGGAGGCCCAAACCTCAGCGAACCGTATCGCCTACAAATCGGATTGCACTTTGGAATCCGCCTTACCGGTCAACTCAATTAACACGTAAAGCCTGCAAAAATGTTGCCGAAAGCCCTTCCTTACCGGACGAGAGCGAACACTCGCACCGGTCCGCCCGAACCGCCCTCCAGCTTGATCGGCGCCACCACCAGAAACGCTCCCGTTTCCGGCAGGGCGCTCAAATCGGCAAGGTTTTCCAGATGATACAGCCCCGAGCCCAGCGCCAGGCGATGCACGGCAAAATCCGCCGAAGCTCCGTAGTCAACACTCATGCTGTCGCATCCCAGGCCGCTCACCTTTCGTTCGATCAGCAGTTTCGCCGCTTCTACGGAAAAACCCGGAAAATGCATCCTTCCCTGCGCATCCTGATTCCGGTACTTCTCGGCATCGGGCCAGCGTGCCGACCATCCCGTTCTCAGCAGCACAATCGCGTCTTCGGGAATCCGCCCGTGCCGTTTCTCCCATTCCCCCACGCGAGCGGCCGGAAGCCGGTAATCCGCATCTTGCGCACCTTCGGCCCTCACATCCAGCACCACCGCGGGTCCAAAAAGCTGCTTGACCGGAATCTGATCGACCGTCGTTTTCCCCGGTGGGAAGTGCACCGGGGCATCCAGATGCGTCCCGTAATGCTCCAGTGTCCAGAAACTCCGTGTGAAATATCCATTCTTTTCGACAGAAGCATTTACTTTCGCTTCAAAGACCTTTTCGTCGCCCGGCCAGGGTACCAGCTGGTCATTGATCGCGTAGCTCAGATCGATCACTCGCATTTTACCGCTGGCAATTTCGTCAAGCATGGCATCCCGCCGAGCGGATGCGGAAACATTCCCCGAAGTGCCATCGACCCGATGACCGGCAAGCTTATCGCGGTCCAGCACCGCCATTCTGCGCATCGGCAAGGAAACCCGCCCTCCTTCGAACCTGCCAAAGCGCGGAGCTCCGCGCGTCAGGGTAAAGGAATTCCTGGCGTGGGCACGATCCCGGCCATACGCAGAATTTCCTGGTATTCCGCGTCACTAATGGGCGAGATAAGCAGCCTCACGTTTTTGAGCAGCTTCATCTTTTTCAGCGCGGCGTTGCTGCGCATTTCTTCCAGCGAAACTTGGCGGGGCAGTTTCTCGAACGCCCGCAGGTCCGCCACGAGATTCTTACCCTTGTGGTCGTGCGGGTCGGGATAGGGATCTCGCGTGACCTCCGCGATCGAGTAGAGCGCCCTCTCTGGGGCCGAGTGGTAGCACAGCACGCGGTCGCCCCTGCGCACCTGTTTGAGTGCACGGATGGCCTCCGGCCTGGCCCCCGCCCCATGCCACATCTCTTTCCCTTTTACAAAAAGCGTGTCCCAGTGGTATTGGTGAGGGTCCGCGCTGAAGATCCAATAGTGTCGTTGAACAGTCGTTGTCGACATTGAGGCTTAGAGTCCGCAGAACTATACACGGTGGTGTCCAAAAAGCGAAACAAAAATGTAGCCGTCCGCTAGCGAAGGGGGCTGCCTTGCTGTGGAAAGATCCGGTCGCGACGGATCCGCCTTAGAAACTGGCTATCTGTCGTCTTTTCAGCAAGATAAGAGCTGGTCAACCGGCATCCACGTAGATGTCTTCTCCGCGCACCTCGACCGTGTAACAATCGACTCCCACGGCCGGGTTCTGCTTCACCTTGCCGGTGGTGACGTCGTATTCCCAGCCGTGCCAGGGGCAGGTCACGATGGCTCCATTCAGGACCCCCTGCCCAAGCGGCCCGCCGCGATGCAGGCAGGTATTATTGATGGCGTAGTATTTGCCGCCAACATTCGCCAAGGCCACGGCCTTGCCTTCCACCTGAAACTCCCGGATCGTTCCCGGAGCGATCTCATTGGTCTTTGCCGTTCGCGCAAACGCCATCGTGTTTTCCCCCACGGAAGTAAGTGTCCAACAAAAGAAAAGCTGATCGAGCTCGCAAAGCCTTGCTGCAGGGTCATTGCGAGCGCCGCGAGCGCAACCCTGGCATGGTTCGGACCTCTTTTGCCTAACCTAGGTCTATTCTATTTGCTTTACTGATTAGCGCGGCTCTGGCGTCTGCGCCACCATCACGCCCTTCTTGAAATCTTCCACCATTTCCGCCTTCAGGCGTATTTCCGTCGGGCGCTTTGCCAAGGTCATCTGGTCAATCTTGTCTTGCAGCTTCATCAACCCGAAGAACAGCCCTTCCGGCCGCGGCGGGCACCCCACAATATACACATCCACCGGAACAACGCGGTCCACGCCTTGCAGGACCGAATAAGTATTGAAGGGGCCGCCCACGCTCGAGCACGCGCCCATGGAGATGCACCATTTCGGATCCGGCATTTGCGCCCACACGCGCTGGATCACCGGGGCCATCTTCAGCGTGACGGTTCCCGAGACGATCATCAGGTCCGCCTGCCGCGGCGACGGCCGGAACACCTCCGCGCCGAACCGCGCCATGTCAAACCGCGAGGTTGTCGAGGCAATCATCTCGATGGCGCAGCACGCCAGGCCGAACGTCAGCGGCCACAGCGCGCTCTTCCGCGCCCAGTTGAACACGTAGTCCACCGAGGTAATCATGAAATTCTTTTCAAACCGCTGGTCCAGAACACCCATAGGACGTTGCTCCGGTTACGGGTTTTCTTGCTCCGGGGAGTATATATGCACGGGGAATCTCCGTCAAAACGCATCGTCGAGACAAAAGAGGAACGAATATACCCCGTTGGTCTTCGAAACCACTCCTTCTGGTCGACCCGATCTGGGGGCGCAGCATCCCGCAGGCCTTTGCTTCGGCAAACGCACCACCGCCGTGAGGCGTTACGGCTTAGTGAAGGGACCCCGCTTGCTCGTCTCTTTGGCCGGCGCTGCCTGGCTGGTCACAACTCCGTGCTCCAGTTTCTTCCCGAGCGGTTTCCAGTACGAGGCCGGGCGCAGGCGTTGCAGGATGTCGACCTGGTAGGCGTCCATGCCGATGAGGATGCGCGGCTCGCGGCGCGCGATTCCCCGCAAGATTCGTGCTGCGGCGGCTTCGGGAGAAGTGCGGGCCAATCGCTCGAACAGCGCGACACTCTCCTGGTGCCTTGCAGGAGGTGTTCGCTCGCCGAGCCTGGCGCGGCGTGCGATGGACGTTCGAATCCCGCCCGGATGAACGCAGCTCACGCGAACCCGGCTGCCATCCAGCTCGTGGCGCAGCGCTTCAGTAAAGCCGCGCACGGCGAATTTGCTTGCGGCGTAAGCGGCCTGCCCCGCCGGCGCGATCAGTCCAAAGACACTCGACAGATTCACGATGTGCGCCCGCGGCTCGCACCTCAGCAGGGGCAGAAAATACTTGACACCGTAAACCACACCCCAAAAATTGATTTCCATCAGCCAGCGGAAGTCGTCTAGCGAAATCTCTTCAAAATTCCCGTGCAGCGCGACGCCGGCATTGTTGATGAGCAGCGTTACGCGCCCGTGGCCGTTGTGCACGTCGGCCGCAAAAGCTTTTACCTTTTCCTCCTTCGCGACGTCCAGCACATGCGTTGTGACTAAGGCACTTGTGTCCACGAGGGATTCCGCGGTCTTTTGCAAGCCTGCTTCGTCCAAGTCGGCCAGCGCCAAAGCGGACCCCGCGGCCGCCAATTGCTCGGCGAGTGCTCGGCCAATGCCCGAGGCAGCCCCGGTTACGACCGCGACGCCGCTGCTCAAAAATGACATACGAGATTCCTCAGGTGGAGCGTTTACCACGCGGCAAAGGAATTGGCTAGGTCTTTCCTTCTTTGACGCCGTGAACCAGGAGCGCGCCTTCGGCTTTGAACGCACGAAGCTGCGCCGCGTCGCGAAACCACCGGCCTCGGTAAACCTCGGGCGTTCGAGAAGAATCCACGATCCGCTCGTGTTGCACATTTCCAAAACCGCCAGCGCGAAACAGATCGCTCCATTCCGCCGCGGAAAGCAAGTGAGTTTTGACCGCCAGCAAACCGCCCCACTGATGACAATGTGGATTGTCGCGATAATAGTTGATTAACATCCAAGCCGAGCCGCCGGGTTTCAGCACTCGGAGGATGTCGCGAATGCCGGCGGCAGGATCGCTCCAGTAATAAGACGATTCGACGGAAATTGCCTGAGAGAAAAAATTCGGCTCCCAGGGAATCTCCTGTACTTCGCCGGTAACGAACATTACGTTCTCAAGATCGACGCTCGAGCGGCGCGCGCGGCGAATCATTTCATCGGAAACGTCCATTCCCACCACGCGGCCTTCGGGAACTAGTTTTGCCAGGCGCCGTGAAAGCCAGCCCGTGCCGCAGCCCACATCGAGCACATTGTCCGCCGGTGCGAGGTGCATTTTCCCGAGGGCCGGCAACGCAATCGGCAGGTGCTCCTGTTCCATGCCCTCACCACGGCCGGCTTCCGCCCAGCGGTTGAACTCTTCGCGTAGCGCCTGGTCGGTTTCTGGTTTGGTCATCCGAGGTCCCGGGGAATCCGCCAACTACACCGCCCGTCCGCACGCCGCGCAGAAATGGGCGCCGCAAGGCGACAGCGCGCCGCACTGTGAGCAGAATCGGCCGGAACTGACTGGAACGATGCGAACGGGAACGTATCTTTGGGCGGCACCGGCCCAAATCAGCGCAACGAACCAGCCGATGACGGTCCAGCCGAGGAACAGGTTCACCAGGAAAACGGCCAGGACCTGAGGCTTGTCCCGGGCGATGAGGGTCGGCAGGAAATACAGCAGAACCGAGAAAATCAGGAACAACATTTTCAAACTCCTTCAGCCCGCACTCGGCTTAAGGCCAAGCACACTACAACCCCGTCTAAATCAGAATACGCACACCTGTTTGTTTCATCCGGATGGCCGTCACGCTCGGCAAGCTAAGCCCCCGCGCCTTGCACCTTGATCAGCAATTCCGCGAATTTTTGTTTGCGTTCCGCCTGATCCTGGCCGGATTCGGCTTCCGCCATTTGCGTGATGTTCATCGAGCAGAACTTCGGACCGCACATCGAGCAAAATTTTGCCTCCTTGTAGAAATCGTCGGGCAAATTTTCGTCGTGCATGGCACGCGCGGTCTCCGGGTCCAGTGATAGCTCGAATTGCTTGTTCCAATCGAAGAGAAACCGCGCATAGGAAAGCGCGTCATCGCGGTCTCGGGCGCCCGGGCGATGGCGCGCAACGTCGGCGGCGTGCGCCGCAATCTTGTAGGCAATCACGCCTTGCTTCACGTCGTCGGGATTCGGCAAGCCCAAGTGCTCTTTCGGCGTGACGTAGCAGAGCATCGAAGCGCCGTGCCAGCCGATCATCGCTGCGCCAATCGCGCTGGTGATGTGGTCGTAGCCCGGCGCGATGTCGATCACCAGCGGGCCGAGGGTGTAGAACGGCGCTTCGTGGCACCATGCCATTTCCAGGTCCACTTGCTCCTTGATTTTGTCCATGGGGATATGACCCGGGCCTTCAATCATCACCTGGACGTCGTGCTCCCAGGCTTTTTCGGTTAATTCGCCGAGTACTTTCAATTCCGCGAACTGCGCCTCATCGCTGGCATCCGCAATCGAGCCCGGGCGCAAGCCGTCGCCAAGCGAAAAACTTACGTCGTGCTTCTTGAAGACTTTGCAGATGTCCTCGAAGTTTTCGTAAAGAAAGTTCTGTTTCTTGTGATGCTCCATCCAGTGAGCCATCAGCGAGCCGCCGCGGCTCACGATGCCGGTGATGCGTTTGCGCACAAACGGAATGTGTTCCCGCATTACACCGGCGTGAATGGTCATATAGTCGACGCCCTGCTCGGCTTGCTCTTCGATGACTTCCAGCATCAACTCGAAGGTTAGGTCCTCCGGGCGACGCACGCGCGAAATCGCCTCATACACCGGGACCGTTCCCACGGGCACCGGAGAAGCGCCAATAATCGCCCTGCGGATCTCCGGAATGTCGCCGCCGGTCGAGAGATCCATCACGGTGTCGGCGCCGTAGTGAACGGCGTGGTGCAGCTTCTTCAGTTCTTCGTCGATGTTCGAGCTGGTCGAGGAATTTCCGATGTTGGCGTTGATTTTGCATTTGCTGGCGATGCCGATGGCCATCGGCTCGAGGTTGCGGTGATTTACGTTCGCGGGAATGATCATGCGCCCGCGCGCCACTTCGCTGCGGACCAGCTCCGGCTCCAGTTTTTCGCGCCTGGCAACGTACTGCATTTCTTCGGTGACGACGCCCTGGCGCGCAAAATGCAGCTGCGAGACGTTTCGTGCCCCGTTCGCGCCGACCATTGCTGCTTCTCGTTTTTCGATCCAGCTATCGCGCAATGCCATAAGCCCCCTCAAATCGTTAAAACGTGACGCGTGACCCCTGGTTGGCTCTCTTCCCTCGAAACGCAAACACGCCGACTCTTCGAACTGCCTCGACGGAGTTCCGCGGCCGGGTAAAGAGGAATTATGGCACCCCGGGTAGGAGGCGGCAACCGCGAGAGGAGCCCAAAGGCGGACTCGCAGGGCGAATTGCCGAATGGCAAGTGGCGGGGCGAAAAAGAATTGCCGAGAAGGATGCCGGCTGTAGGTCGAGGCCCGCTGCGCGCCACGTCTTATCCGGTGTTCTCTATTAGGCCTCCCGCGAGGCGTCTCAGATAGAAACGGGCACCAGCTAGGGTGTCCCTGCGGGAGCGCTTGCCGAAACGCCCGCTGGCTAGGACTGCGGTCTATTGCTCCAGCTCAATGACATGATTTTTGTAGTCGATGCGCACTGCCCGGAATTGATTCAGGATGTCCTGCCCGAGCAAACCGTCAAACGGAATGCGAAAGCTTTTCGACAGCTCTTCGAGATTCATCACTGCCACCGGCTGCGAAAACATTACTTGGTGGGCGAGTTCCAGGTCCACTCGCAAGCGCAAGGCGTTACCAACGATGCCCGCTCCGCGATTCACAGGCCGGCTAACGCTCAGCTCGGTTTTGCAGAACGAGCGGGCGTTGAGAATCGTCGCATTGGAACCCGTGTCCAGCAGGAGCTTCACCGGAATGCCGTCTATTTTAGCCTCCACCAAAATATAGGAATCCACGGAACGATACGGCAGCACCACGACCCGCGGCCTTGCCGGATCCTCGGAGGGCGTCCCCCACAAACCGAGCAGCACGCATCCACAAAGCACTCTTGCCAATAGACAGTAGGCACGACGGCGCCCCGGGGAGGCTACGGCGGTTCCGGGTTTGAGAATTGTGCTCAACTTTAGCGGTCCACGAGAGGTTCGGCAGACGGCACGAGTCTCTGCCGATGACGTTCAGCGATGCTTAGGGTAGCCAAGCGTACAAACCGCTTCCATCCGGTTGCCGCCTTCAAATTCGATTGGGGCCGCACGCGAGCCTTGCGCCTGGGCTACCGCCCATCCGGCGAATACTGTGCATGGCCCTCGCTCGCCCTCGCCGCAAAGATGCCGGCTAAGTCCGCGAGGTTTAGCACGAGTTCAGCCTAGAACCAGGCAACCACTGAACCAAATGGCATGATTTCATCATCTATATGAACAGATTTCATGTATCCAACGGGGGGCCGCCATGAATCTGGAAATCCGGCATCTGAAACTGGTTGAGGCGGTCGCGGAAACCGGAAGCGTTACTCGCGCGGGCCATCGCCTTCATCTCACACAGTCTGCCCTGAGCCATCAGCTTCGCGACGCCGAACAACAACTCGGCGTGGCCCTGTTCGAGCGCAAAAATGGCAGGATGCGTACGACTTCGGCCGGCGACCGGCTGCTCGAAACCGCCCGCATGGTGCTCACGGAGCTCGAGCGCGTCGGATCAGAGATTCAAAGGAGCAGCGGCCCCGCCAGGGGCGTGTTGCGCATGTCCACGCAATGCCACACGGCCTATCACTGGTTTCCGCCGCGCCTGCTGATTTTTCAAAAGAAATTTCCCAATGTGGAGGTGCAACTGGTTCTTGAGGCAGCGAGCAATCCTTTTGAAGCGCTTCTCGATGGCAAGCTCGATCTGGCCATCATCTGCGACCCTATTCGCAATCGCAAGATTCGCTATACCCCCCTCTTCGAGGACGATGTCCTGATCGTTGTTCCCCCGAAGCACCGCCTCGCGGTCAGGAATTTCGTCACACCGGAAGACTTTGCCGCAGAAAATATCCTCGTCTATCCACCCCAATCGGAGAGCACGCTCTTGACCAAAATCCTCGAACCAGCAGGGATCCGGCCGCGAAGAATTCAGGAAGTGCTACTCACCGAAGTGATCCTCGAAATGATCATTGGCGGATTGGGGATTGCCGCTCTTCCCCGCTGGGCGGTCGGGCCGCAGGTTGCTTCCGGTGTGGTGATTGGCTTGCCCTTAGAGCCGCCTGGCTATCGCTGGCACTGGTCGGTAGCCCAGTTGCGCGACAATTCTCCGCCGGACTACCTCCAGGAGTTCGTGCGGATCATCGCCGACCGCCCCACGCTTGCAGATTTCTTTCCCCGGACCGGCGGTCCTCGAAGCCAGGCAGGACCGGGCAGGCTACCCCGTCATGCTGCAGCTCAGGCGGTCTCCGGGCGTGCGGCGCGCTCTTCCCGCAAGCATCGATAGAAGGAAACCAAGCAGCACGCTGGCCTGCACGCTGGCGCATAAAGATTGTCAGGCGAAGGAGGAGATGACCAGGGCGTGAGGGCTTAAAGAGGGAGGGATCTCTGCTAGCATTTGGCTCCGAGGTGAAGATGGACATGAGGATTTCGTTGCTGGTTATCACTCTGGGGTTCTTGGCAGCAGCGACATTTGCGGACGACAAGCCCACGAGTCTCGGGGACGCGCGGGCGGCGGTTGAGGCGAACTTAAAAACGCCGGAAGGCAAGACGTATGACGAGAAGTTGGAAAAAGAGTTTGTCGATAAACATCTCGGCGCGATGAAGCAGTGCAAGCAGGGCGCGGGCAGCGATCTGGAAAGCTTCTGGATACTGATGAAACTCGACAAAGACGGCGCCGTCAAGGAAGTTCTGTTGCACCCTGTGACCAAGATGGGCACGTGCGCAAGGGAGGCGCTGCTCAAGAGTACCTTCTCACCGCCGCCTCGAGCAGCGTACTGGGTGAGCGTGTACATGAAATTGACGCATTGAGCGCGGTGGCAGGCATGGGCCACCCGCGATGGCCGAGGGCTCTAAGGCAGATAGCGGCATCGAGCCAGGCTTGATTCTTGTCGAACAAGCAGAAGAGCCCTGTTTGCCCGGCATTCTCCGGGGTTGTGCCGAGGCAGGAATAGGGTTATCACCTGATTGTTTGGAAGCCCGCTCCCATTAGATTCATAGCGCTGCCAACCGGAGCGGCGAACTGCGGCCATCTCATCCTCGCCGTCCTGGAGGAGCAACGCGGCGCCGGCTCGAAAGAGCATGACCTGCCGATCCTGAAGCAAGAACCAGGAAGAATGAAAGGCAAAACGGGAGGATCGACCATGTCCTACGATCCGAAACTGCTCTTTGAGCAGATCTCGGTGTGTTTGAACGAGAACCCTCGCAAGACCCTGGAAGAACTGGCGCAAGGCCTGCATGTGAGCCAGAGAACCATTAAGAAAACGGTGCGGTTGTTAACCGGAGGAAATTTCAGGCACTACCGGGAAGAAGTCCTGCTGGAGCGGGTAAGGGGCTTCTTCGCGATGCAGCCCGGCGCCGCGATCAAAGTCCTGTCGATTGACCTCGGCTTCAAATCGCCCAGCTCCTTCGCGCGCGCGGTGCGGCGAGCGTCAGGCGCCTGCCCCGGGGAATTGCGCACCTTTGTTGCGGGCGAATCCCCGGCAGCGGAAGAGCATGCGGCGTTTTACTGAGAGTTGCGTGTGGGCGACGCCACCCTCGTCAACGGACTTCCTTCGAGCGAACTGGACGGTTTCGGAACGCCTCGCCAAAATCGCGGCTCCCGGAATGTTTTCGTTTGGCAACCCGAAGCAGCGAACCCAGTAGCTATTCTTCACCCTTCACCAAGGCCCGGCGTTCCTGCCTCCTGGACGATTACCGTCTCACGCTGAGAAAACACTGAATCATTCAAACAGATCGCGTTGCGCGCTGGAGATGCGCTGCCAGAGCGGCTGGAATTGGAACCAGCCGGCAAGATGCGAGCCCACGAGCGCGTAGGTGTTCTTTGCGGTTTCGTGGGGAATTCTGTGCGGCTGACCCGCGGCTTCCGCGAGCAATTGCGCCTGGCAGGAGCGGTCCATGGTGATGAACCACCAAGCGGCTTCGTCGACGGTGTGGCCGACGGTAAGCAGGCCATGATTGCGGAGGATGGCCGCTTTCCTCGTGCCAAGAGCGCGGGCGATGCGATCGCCCTCCGAAGTTTCTTCGACGACTCCGCTGTAATCATCGAACACCACGTGATCTTCGTAAAACGCGCAGGCATCCTGGGTGAGCGGGTCGAGGCGGCGGCCAAGCGAAGACCACGATTTGCCGTAAAGCGAATGGGCGTGGGCCGCGGCAATCACGTCCGGCCGAGCAGCGTGAATGCGGGAATGAATCGCAAAAGCCGCGAGATTGACTTCCGCATGGCCTTCGACGACTTTGCCGGCGTGATCCACCAGAATCAAATCAGACGCGCGAATCCGGCCAAAGTGCAGGCCGAAGGGATTCACCCAGAAATGATCGAGGCGTTCGGGGTCACGCGCGGTGATGTGGCCGGCGACGCCCTCGTCAAAACCAAATTCGGCGAAGAGACGAAAAGCGCCAGCGAGGCGCTCCTTGCGATGGCGGCGTTCTTCGGCGGCGGTCGAGAAGACCGGCGGGCGCGGAACGCGTTCCATGAAGTGGCTGTGCGCGGGTTGGGCAGCGGATGATGATGGTTGCGGCATGGGAACCTCCTCGGTAAAAGGCTTGCAGGGCGGCGGAAAGAATTTTGCACCAGCAAGCAGCCGTTGGGAAGAGAAATACAAGAAGAGCGCTATGAAAGACTTCAGAAAGAAAAACGCCCCGACGGAGCCGGGGCGTTTCCGCAAGATGGAAAAAGTCAAACCAGCCAAAGCTCGTGCTACGGCTTGGTCGGAGTGGGCGCGGGCTTGGCCGCCGGCTTCTGCTGCGCAGGAGCGCCACCCTTCACCGGATAGGCCTGGTCGTAAAGGCGGACGATTTCCTGGGTAACGTCAATCTGCGAGGAGGCGAAAAGAATCGGGTTATTCTGGGCGGAAGAATCCAGGACCACGCTGTAGCCGTTCTGACCGGCATAACGCTCGAGGACGTCGACCATCTTGCGGCCGATGCTGTCGATAACGTCGCTCAGCGCCGCGTTGGAGTCCTCATTGAATTCAGTATTTTTGCGGTCGAATTGCTGGGTCAGGCGCTGGCCTTGCGTGGTCAAGCGCTGAATTTCGTCCTGGCTGCACTTGCCCTCGCACGCGGCGAGGCGCTGCCGAAGATCGTTAATCTGCTTGTTCATGTTTTCAATCTCGGTCTGGCGGGGCGCGAACTTTGATTGCAGTTCGGCCTGGGCCTGCTTCCCTTCGGCGGTGCTGCCGATGGCCGCCCGAATATTGACCACTCCGACCTTGCCCGACGCAGCCGGGCTCGCGGCAGGTGATTGCGCCCGGACCACTGCAACAACCAGAAGGCTGGCCGCGGCGAGGGCAACCGTATGCATTTTCATCCTGGAATTCACTTTATTCTCCTTATTCTGTGACGCGATTCGGAAAGCTGGAGCAAGGCAAGACCCAGCCAGCTAAAGCTAAACTTTTCGCCGCTCCCCGGCGGGTAAAACGAAGGCACCGCAAATGTGCAAGTATAGCCGACGCACTTCCTTCTCTGCAATCGCAAACGGGCCATCGCCTGCTAACGCGGCGCTCGAAACATGCGGTCTGCGACGCTCAGTTCGGCATGGGGAAAAGCAAAACGCGCATGTTGGCCTGGTCGACGATTACCGCCAAATTCGTGAACTGATCGATGGCCACGCCAAACGTGGGCGAGCCGGGAAGACCCAGAGTCTGGCGCGTCTGGAAGGGATTCGAGATCGTGTCCACGATAGAAAGGGTGTTGCTCCCGGAGTTGGAGGTGAGAATAGCGCCAGTCTGGGGATTAATAGCCAAGGATGTCGGATTGACACCAACATTCACCGAGCTGCCGCCGCCGGTGTCCGGATTGAATTGAACAATAGTGTTGGAGCCGCTGGAGTTCGAATAAAAGACACCCGGGTTCGTGGCTCCAACGAGGACCACCGTCGGGTCGAAAACGACGCCCGTGGGGATGCTGGTGACAAAGCCGGAGGAAGACGTCGTGCTAGGAATTGGCGTGGTAAATCCAATTTCGATCACCTGAAGGGAACCAGACGGGGCCTGGCCACTGGTCAACTGTACGCCACTGACAACCGCAATTCCTTGGTTGTTCGCACCGCGGTCGGGATCGATGGCCACAGCGATGGGCTGTTGCATAGCAACACTCGCAATCGTCGGCGCCGTAGCGGTCGTGCCGGCCGGCGGGAACAACGGCGCAAGATTGATGACGCTGACGGTATTTGCGCCCGTGTTGGCGACGACGGCTGCATCAATAGCGTCGTCAATGGCCACACCAGTGGGACTGGTGCCCGTGGTCACGTCAGGAGTTATTTGAACCGCAGGGTTCTTCGTCAAATCAAGGATGGACGCGGTGTTGGTACCGTGGTTGGCGACCACCGCAAGACCGAGCGGCTGGCTGATCGCGATGCCCTGCGGCGTAGTTCCCACGGAAACGGGGCTCCCGAGCAATTGGCCAAAAGTCGGACTCGCAGGGTTCAGATCGACTTTTACAATGCTATTGCAGCCGGAAACGCTAACCAGAGCGAAAGGAGAGAAAGGCCCGTTGGCAATTTGATCGGCAATAGCTACCGAGGACGGCATGGTGTTGACAGAGCTGCCGGTGGAAGAGGTGCAGACTTTGGACAGATCTACGGACTCGATGACAATGAAGTTGACGCCGTTCGATTGCGCGCCGCCACTCAGGACGTCGAGGGCGTAATGATGTGGCACGGCAAGGAAGGAAGGCGGGATAGTGACGTCCACTTCGCGGCCGTTCGAGGCGATATTGTTGATCGTACCGCCCTGCGTGGTGATGTCCACGCCGTCCAGTCGCACTTGCAAACCCGAAACGAAGCCGGCACCAAAGATTTTCACGCCTGACAAATTACATGTGCCCGCCGGAGAACCAGGCGGTGGAATGCAGGTCAGGGTGGCTTGCGGTACCAAAGCGTTGGGAACGCCGCCGATTACACCGACGCCCGGCGTAGGACTGGGAACCAGCAAGTCTGTAATTTGAGTAGGCTTAAGCGGTGTCGTCGTTCCGGGCCCGCCCAAATCGACGATGTCGATCGTCCCGCTGCCCGACATGAGAACGAAAGCTTGATTGGTGGCCGGATCGGCCGCAATGCCCCCCCACAAAGTGAGAGAGCCCGTGGTGCCGTTATTGACGGTCAGGGTGGCCGTACCCGTCCCTACCAAAGTGATTTGGTTCAAGAACAATTGCTGACAGGCGGGAACCGAAGCGCACACAGTTACCGGGGCCGTGTTTGGATTTGTGATACACGACGTGCCCGCATTCGTTTTATTGGCATTGTTCAGTTCACAGACAAAGGCGTAGCGTTGGCGGCCCACCGGATCGGAGATCGATACCTGATTGAGATTGGGATTGTAAGAGAGCAGCGCGTTTGTGTATGGCTGCCAGGCCACGCCGGTGGTGTGACCCAATTCTGCCGCGCCGGCACACGGGACGCTGAAGGCGGTACAAAGGGCAGTGAAACCGATCGAGGTGACGGATTGGTCGAGCGAATTCAGCAGGTTAATCTGCTGAAAACCGCTTGCGCCGGTATTGGCGTCGGCCATGGCCGCCACGCGAGTGATGGGGTTGATGGCCACTCCTTGAAGACTCGAGGTGATCTGGATGGTCTGATTGGGAAGGCCATAGAAGACCGTGGCGCAAGTTTTTGCGCCGGTCGTGGTCTGGCATCCTCCTTGAGCGCTATCGCTGGCTGTCAGGTTAACCACGCCATAAGTGAAGCTGTTGCTGCTGGTCACGTTCACGGTGAAATTGCCGTTGAAAAAGGCGTCGTTCGCGGAGTTTCCCGGCTTCAAGCCAGTAATGAGCACGGTACCGGCGTTGCCGGGTACCATGGTGAACGGACAAGGGTTTGTCGGCGGCGTGGCACTGGAGTTGGGGTCGGGGAGCGGAGGCGGACAGTGGCTCGCGTCGATGGTCACGGTGACTACGCCTGCGGTAAGCGAGGAGGAAAGGATCACATTCGCCGAGGAAGGTGCGGTGACATCCACCCCTCTGACCACGGATCCGGCTGACACCGGCCCCCCGCCGGGCGTCACCACCGCCAAATGCCCGTGGGATGCGGTGGCGATTTGCGGGTATTGGCCCGTGTTCAGCGTGACCTGAGAAGTGATGCACTGCCCGACCTTGGTCGAAGACGGATTGATGGCATGGTCCAGAGTACAACCGTAAGGATTGGGGGTAGTTGCGGAATCAGGGTTCAGGTTGACAACGAATCCGAGATTTGCGGCGATGGCAGTCGCGGTCGAGGTTACTGTCGAAGAGTAGGCCACCAGGGCCAGGTTCGAATCGGGGTCCACACCGATCGAATAAGGAACAGGGGCGGGATTCACAGAGTTTTGTAAGGCGCCGGAAATATCTATGGTGACCGGGGTGCCCGGGGCGGGATTCTGCGAGGCAGCTCCGGGAACAGGAATTGGTAGAACGGTGACGGATTGGTTGCCATAGTTGACTATCGCGACCGTGTGAAGAGTGGGATTTACCGACAGACCTGTCGGCGTGCTGATCGAAACATTTGCAAACGACTGACTTGTTACCGGACAGGACGTGACGCAAGTGGCGCCCGTGGAATCGATCGGCGTAAGCGCCCCCTTGGCGATGGCGTAAAATTGCACGCCGCTTGCCACCGTGCTTGATCCGGCCTCGGCCACAACCGCAACGCCAATCGTAGGATCGATGTCTATGCCGCTAGGATTCGTGCCCGCGGGAATCCCTGAGACCGTCGCCTGGGGAGGAAAGGTCGAATAATCCGGGAAGATGGCCATATTCGTGATCGAAGGATTGTTAGGCGTCGGAGCAGGCGAGGCGGTACTGGCGACGGAAAGAGGATAGAGGCCGGGATTGCCAGAATTGATCTGAACCGTGGACATCAAAGTGTTCAACTGCCGGGAGCTGGAGGGGTTGTTCTGGTCCTGCGCAATCACGTTGCCCTGAAAAGAGGGAGCCGCAAGCGTCCCGTTCGGGCCAAAGTAGCCCCCATTAATGATCACCCGGGTCTGCTGCGAGAGTTTGCCCTGCACGATATCGTCCGGTACGGAGGCCGTCGAGGTGGGACGCACCGGAATAATGTTGAACGTAGTCGCGCCGGTCGCTGTGCATGGCGTCCCTGCGGCCATCCCGTTGCATGTTTGTACCGGGTCGACCACGGAAACCGTGACCGTACCGGAAACCGCAAGGTCTTTGTCGAGGAGACGAAGGCGCGCCCCTGTAGAAGGAGGAGGGGGCGTCGTGGTGGTGGTACTCGAAGAAGAGGCAGGGAGAGGAAACAGGATTTTGATCTGTCCCGAGGTCGAGTTTTTTATCACCGGCGTTGCACTATTGGGGTAAGTCAAGTAGATCTGTGACGCGGAAGAAATATTGGGAGCGTTGAGGTAGATATCCCATAGGGTACCGCCCTGCGGAGCGATGGTCGGGGTAATG